>JALONW010000361.1 GCA_025454725.1 Anaerolineae bacterium | reverse complement strand
TGACCGGCATCCACCACGAAAATCGTCCCCGGTTTACCGCCCTCAAAATGAATATCTTCGGGCTTGAGCTTGGGTGTGCCACCCTCTGGCATCTCCTGTTTCATGCCCAACAGGCGCACGAACCCGGCGCGGATGCCGTACAGTCCCTTAATCCATGCTGGATAGTAGGACAAGAACCCGGCCAGAAATTCGCGCAGGGACTGTTCCCCCTCGACGACCTTTTCATCGTAATGGTCAACGTCATGTAGGAACGGCTGCGCCACGGCTAACTCACGGATGAAACTGCTCATTTTTGACCCCCTTCAGAGGTTTTTATGGACGGCATCATTTGACTGTAACACGGTTTGTATGATTGTGTCAATTTTCACAATGTCGTGTTGAGTCGAGTGCCGTCCATTGAGCATTCCCAAACCCTAAGCCCCTACCGCACGACGAACGTACATGTCCCGTTGTATTGGAGGTTGTTCGTGCCGGGGCCAAAGTAATCATAGCCGTCGTAAATTTGGCGCGACCACGACACCGTGTACTCGACGCGGTAGGTCCCGGCGTCCAGCGGGCCGACCACCGAAAGCCAATCGACGTAGAAATCACCGCCGGGGCGCTGGCTGATGGGCGTGAAGTTCAGGCGCGTCCGGCTGACCGGCTGGCCGTTGATGCGGAGGCTGTACTGCGCCGCGTCGAGGTGGTCGCGCACCTGCTGTTCGGTGCGGGCGAACCAGCGCCAATACAGTTGGATGGTGGAGCCGTCCGCGAGATTGGACGGCGCGGGCTGGCGGGCGGCGGCGTTGTCGCACTCAGCGAGGACCAACACGCGGTCCTGCACGACCGGCTCGCCGCTGGTGGTCGGTGCGCTGATGGGGCCACTGTTGGTCGGGATGGGCGCAGCGGTCTCGCTTGCGCCGGGCGCAGGCGTCAGTGGGAGGCTGGTGGCGCTGGTAGTGGACTGTGCGGGCGGCGCAGATGGGATGGGCGTCCCCAACAGGGCAGCCAGCGCCGTCGAGGTCGCATTGATGGGGTTGAGGTCGATGACCGGCAGGACGGGCGTCCCAGCAGCGGCGTTGGTCGGGGTCGGGCTGACGATGGGCGCAGCCGGGGTAGCGGTGGCAGCAGGCGCGCCGGGGGTGGGTGTCACCGTCCCACCGCCGATGACCGCCGTCGGCAGGGAGGTGCCACTGGCGAGCGCCGCAGGGTCGATTCCCGTGCTGCCACCCTCGGTGGTCGGGAAGGGGGTCGGGCTGGGGGCGACGCGCACCAACGCCGCCGCCGCCCAACCGACGCGCCCGTCTTCCAGCTTCACGTTCAGCCAGCGCCCATCGCTGCTCACGCCGATGACTTCGACGCCGGTGCCGGGGTCGAGCGCGATGAATGCCCCGAAATCCGCGCCGGGGCCGCTGCGGATGTTGACCGTTTCCAGAGATGAGATGATGCCGGTAACTGGCGGGGTCGGGCTGGGCGTGAAGGTGTTGGTCAGTGTGGGCGGGATGGGCGTCACCGACGGCGTGTAGGTCAGCGTGGGCAGCGGCGTCCGTGTGACCTCCGGCGTGGCGGTCGCACGCGGCGTGAGCGTCACCAGCGGGGCGAGCGTCGCAGTCGGGACGACCTCGGCCTCTGGCTGGGGCTGGCACGCGGCCAATATCCCGCCCATAATCAGCACACAAAGACTTGTCCGCGCTAACCGGGGGAGCCGCATGGGCCGCATAATGAACCGTCTGTTTCGGATGATGGTGTTTCTCTGCATCGGGGTATCCCTGTTCATCTGGGGCGCGCCAACCGGGGCGCAGTCTGATGATTCTACCGTATTTCTGGATTCAAACACGCCGGTTGTCCTACGGCTAGGGGGTGATGGTCACCCTGCCGCTGCCAATTTTAATGGTTTGGCGGGTCAAGTGGTCACGTTGGCCGCTCAATCAGCCGAAGCGGGCGCGCTGGACACCGTTTTGGAACTCGCGACTTCCGATGATGAGCGTTTGGCTTATAACGATGATTGGGCGGGCGGGCGCGAAAATGTCGCCGTCCCTGTCGGTCTGCCCAGTGACCTCGCGCCGACCGATGCTGCCGTGGTGCGCGTCGCCCTGCCCGCCGATGGGACGTACAGTGTGCGCGTCAACACTTTCAACGGTGAAGGCACAGGCGAGGTGCGCGTGTGGCTGCTGGTCGATGTGCCGGACGTGCTGACGGTCGGTGAGCCGCAGTCGCCGGTACTGCGCGCCGCTGAGGTGCGCTATTTTACGCTGGAACTGGCCGCGGACCAGACCGTGACGCTCACGCTGGCGCACCCGCGTGGCCGCCTCGACCCGCTGTTGACCGTCAGCGCGGCGGACGGCGAAATTTTGGCGGACAATGACGACCACGGCACATCTGACCCCGCGCTGAACCTGTTCGACTCGCGGCTGACCTTCACCGCCCCGGCGGACGGGGTGTATACGGTGGCGGTGCGCGAATTTTTGGGGCGCGCCGGGGTGTTCAACCTGCGGGCTGAGGCGGGTGAATAATACCGAACGGAGATACGGACTGTTCCGCCCTGTTAGGTGTCCCAAATTCGGAGGCGGCGCTTAGACCCATGACCCCATCCCGTAAGGTTGCATAACAGTTCACCATTACCCCAAATTTTGGGCAAACAGGCGCACGCGGGACGGATTATAGTGGTGCTATCCATTCAATTGTTTTCGGAATAGTAAAAAATGAACAGCACCCACACCCTCCTTCAAGTTACGGTTTGGCTGACCTTCATCCTCGGTGTGGTGGTGGTGATGGTGGCGCTGCTAGCCGGTTATGTGGACCTGTCGCAGCTCCGTCACCTGAGCCTTGCGCTCCCGTCGGTGCTGGCGCTGGGCGTGGTGGCCGTCGCCATGTCGCAGACCGCCCATATCGCCAACGAGCGCGACGCCGCCCGCTTCGACAGCTTGGTCTTGACGCTGGGCAGTACGGGCGTCGCCCACTGGGCACACCGCGCCAATCGGCGCGCTTCGCTGCGCGTCACGCCATTGGCGTGGGCATTGGTAGTCGCCACTGGGGCGGTTGCCGTGATAGAATCGGCCAATATGCTGGTCTGGAACGCGCCAGAAGTGGTGGCGTTGGGGGTATTTTGGCTTGATGCACTGGTCTTCATCCAAGTGGTGGTCTTGGTTCTGGCGCTTACCCATGGGCGTGCTGCTGGTACTCATGGTAACGGCGTGCAGTCCGGTGGCGCAGGCGGTCATCCCGACGGACCGGCCAACCGCTACGCCGACAAGGGAAGCTACCGCCCTCGCGTCACCCCCGGCCAGCCCGACTCCCGCCGACACCCCAACCCCAGCGGCCACCGGCGGCCCGTCACCGACCCCGCTGCTGGGGCCAACCCGGACACCCGACGCATTCGTCGGCCTGCCAACACGCCCGGCTAACCCCAGCGCGCCGATTATTGAGTTCTTCCGCGCCTCACCGGAGGCCGCCAGCCCCGGCGGGACATTCACCCTGTTCTGGTCAACCCGCAACGTGACCGAGGCAGTCATCTACCGGCTGGACGCCACCGGCCAGCGCACACTGGTCTACAACGTCGCGCCGTATGGCCGCCAGACCATCACCCTCGGCGCGTCCGAGCGCGTGCAGGTCGCCTATGAGCTGGCTATTGGCGCGGGAGCGGGTGAGGCCATCCAGCGCCTGATTGTCCCGCTGGAATGCCCAATTGCATGGTTCTTCAGTCCCGCGCCAGACTCCTGCCCCATCCGCGAGGCCAGCCCGACCATCGTCATCGAGCAGACCTTCGAGCGCGGGCGCATGTTCTACGTTGAGGAGACCGACCAGATTTATGTGCTGTTCAATGATGGCAGCACGCCGCGCTGGGGGGTCTACGACAACTTATATAACCCCAACATCCACCCAGAGCGTGACCCGGCCTTTGACCAAGCCTTCGCGGGGACGGGGCTGGTGCAGCCCGCCGCTCGCCTCGGCTACCTATGGCGCGGCCTTGATAATGTACGCAACCGGCTGGGCAGCGGCCTCGCGCCCGAACAGCGCTACGATGGTTTCCGTCAAACCGCGCCCAGCCGTAACCCGGACTTCGCCGGACGCGAGGACATCTTTGTCTCGGCCAGCGATGGCACGGTCATCCAACTGCTGCCCGCCGCCAGTGAGTGGCAAATTTTGACGCCCTCGCTGTCGTCCCCACCCACCCCCTAGCCCAGCGACCAGACCCCCGGAGTGATTTGATGCTCAACGAACCCGCTTCCAGCCTGCGCGACCCGCGCCCCTACGTCGCGCCGGTCGAGACACCCGCCGCCGAACAAGCCCCGCCCGATGAGCGCCTCGAATCGGTGCGCGCCCTCGTCTCGACCGTGATGGACGTGCAGGCCGAGCGCGAGCCGTCATCGCTGAAACCGGAGGACGCGCTGGGCGGCGCAAT
>JALONW010000360.1 GCA_025454725.1 Anaerolineae bacterium | reverse complement strand
CCCACTCCCCACCCCCAACACCCACCCGTGGCGGAAGGCCGCGCCGTAGTAGCGACCCGCGCCATGCTCGAACACGCCCAACTGCACCTCGACTCGCGGCGGATAGCGCAGCGCGCCGCCCAAGCGCACATCCGACCGCAGCGCCGTGAAATAGGCATCGACCAGCCCGGCCAGCAGCGGAAGCGCCGTCGCCCAGCCCATGCCGCGCCCGACCGGACACGCCAGCAGCAGGTGCAGCACCTCGACCGTGTAAACCGCGCCGGTTTCGCCCAGCGACACCATCGAAAAACCGTCGCCGCGCCGACCAAACACCGCCGTCCCGCCGCGCTCGGCGGGCAAGACCAACAGCGCAGGCAAGCGCGCCGCACCGACTTCCGACGGCACATCGCCCGCCGCATAGCTGACCGATACGCCCGCCACATCTAACCCAGCCAGCGCTGCCAGCGCCCCGCTGAAATCGCCCATGATGCCTACACCCCTACCCGCACCAAGCGGCGCAGGTCAGCGTCCAACCCGTCAGGGATGACCCGGAAGGCGTCACCGTCATTTTCACGGTACAGCCACGCGGCCCAACGGTAGCCCAGCGACGCGGCGGACGGGTCCGGCGCGAACGTTTCGACCGGCGCACCGCTGCTGTGGCTGGCCGCCGCCGTCCCGCTGACCGCCCGCCGCACAATCATCGCGCTGGCCGTGGTCGAAATCACGCGCATCATCTCCGCGCCAACCCGAATAAGCTGACCGGGCATCAGGCGGGGCGACTCGCCCTCCGAGTCCGCGCCAGTCGTGTCAGTCACGGTCAGCGTCGTGCTGGTCGTGTTGATGGCCGTGGTCAGCGATGTAGCGCTGGCGCGCCACGCCGATTCCGGCGCGCTGTGGTACGCCCATAAGCCGGTGATGGCCGCCTCGCCCGGTGCGAACAGTTCGCCGTCGGTGCGGCGGATCAGCACCCCGCCGACCAACTCCACGTCGCCCAGCGCTACCGCCGCCCCGTCGATGGACAGCGCCTCAAGACTTAACAAATCGGCGGGCAGCACCAGCGTATCGCCATCGCCGTAGCGGTAAATGGGCGTGCGCGCCGTCCCGCGTAGGGGAGCGTAACGCCGCCCCGTCCGCGCACTGATGGCCGACTCGGCGGCACGCACCGCCGCCGCCAGCCGGGTCTCGTCGGTGGCCGACAGCGCCACCCCGTCCAGCCCCAGCCGTTGCTTCAGCCGGGTCACGGTCAGAAAAGATTGCATCGGTGTGTACCTCCGTTTCTGAGAGATGAGATGAAAGTGATGAGTGATGGGAGGGGAGGTTTGTGGGGTGTGATACTGTTCCCCCTCACCCCCTAGCCCCCTCTCCCTCGCAAGCGGAGAGAGGGGGGAATCCGACCAGACATTGAGGGAAAGGGTGTGAAACATCGGACAAATAGATACCATTCTCGCCACAACGTCATATTCACCCGATAAAAGTCCCCCTCGCCCCTTGTGGGAGAGGGGGATTTAGGGGGTGAGGGGTTGCCCCACCCCACCCCCCCTCGCCTAAACCGTAATATTCACCCCGACCGCCGCGACCGCGTTGTCATACGGCGCAAACGCGAGGCGAACGGTGGCGGTCATCTGATAGGCGTCGTAGTACGGCAGGTAATCCACGCTGACCGCGATGCGGCGGCGTGTCCCGACCAGCCAGCCGGGGCGGTAGACCAGCAGCGCCGTCCCCTTGTCGTGCGTCCCGCCGACCTCAAACGTCCCGTCAGCGGCGGTCAGCCCCAGCTCCGCCGAGACCAAGACCGGGATGCCGTCGATGAACCCCAGTTGACCGGGCACGAGTCACAGGCAGCTTGAATCGCACCGCCCGCAGCTTGTCCAGCGTGACCGCCCCGGCGAAGTCATGCACCAGCGTGGTATTGGTCACCAGCGGTAGGTGACGCAGGCCGTCCAGCGCACGGAAGCGCGCCGAGGCGTCGAGGTCCGCGCCCATGTCGTTGATATTGCCCACGCCGGTCTCCTCGTCGCCGTTGACCAGAACATGGTCGATGGCGTCCGCGATGGCGCGGGCGGCCTGCTCGCGGTAGATGTTCAGCACCGGCAGCACCGCATCCTCGACCAGTTCGGCGCTGAACCCGACGCGCAGCGCCAGCTTCTTAGCGTTCAGGGTCAGCTTATCGCTGCTCAACTTGGTCTCCGGCAGCGCGGGCGAGGCCGAAGTCAGCGCAAGCTGCGCCTCGTTGCGCGTCTCTGGCACGTAATAGACCGTCGGGTCAACGCCCTCGGTCGGCACATGGAACGGCGACGACGGCATCTCAATGGCGCTGAACAGTGGGAAGACAACGTTGTCCTGCCGCGCCTTGCGCCAGAGTTGGTCGCTCCACAGCGCCGGGACCCAATCCGCGCCGAAACCGTTCTGCGCCGTGTGGCTGAGTTCGTCGGCTTTGCCCGCCAGCAGACCCGCCGAGCGCACCTTATGCGCCAGTGCGTTGGCGTAGCGCTCGCTGACGCCCTTGCTGGACCGCGCCCCGCCCAGCAGAACACAGCCGTGCAGCAGGTCCAGCGCGCTCAGGTGGTCGAACGGGCTGCCGACCTCAATCACACCCGGCGCGACCTTGACCGCCTCATCGGTGGCGCTGGGCAGACGCTTACGGGGCGCATCGTTCAAAGTAATCACATCATTCATGGCGTATTCCTCCGGTCCTTCGGTCAAATTTTCGCCTGCCCATGCGGGCAGCGGCAGTTCCAGCGCGGCGTAGGCCGCCTTCAGGGTGTGGACATCGGTGGTCAGGCGCGGCTCGGCGGGCGTGGGGGTCAAGCTCCCTTCGACCACCACCCAGCGCTCGATGCGGCCATCCGCCGCCGTCTTCACGAGGTGGGGCAGGCTGCCGCTCGACCAACTCAGCGCGCCCCGCGCCACCAACTCGCGCACCGCCTCAAGGTAGCGTCCGCGCTTGGCAAGCTGCGCCTCGGCCCACAGCCCGACCTCATCGCGCCGCAGCGTGTCGATGACCCCGATGGGGTCGGTCTTGAGCGCGGCATCCTGCCCGTGGTGATAGAGCGCCGGGCGCTGCTCATACCAATTCAGCCCGAAATCGGTGTCGGGCGTAAAATATTCGCCATGCAGGTCGCGGCGCTGCGGGTCGCCCCACACTGCCAAGTACCCGCCGATGCGCCCCCCGTCCGCGTCCAACATCTTGACCGCCTGCGGCGGCGCGTGTGTCTGTGTCATGGGGTGTCTCCTTTCGATTGTGTTGGGCGTGACAAACCTCACCCCCCAACCCCCTCTCCCTGAGAGAGGGGGAGATGCCCACTTGTCGCGTTAGAACCCCTCTCCTAGGGAGAGGGGCAGGGGTGAGGTTCACAGTTCTCCCAACCCATCACCCATCACTTCTCGTTTTCCACCCTCGTCCATGCACCGGGCGTAGCGTTTCCGGCACATAGGGGGTGGGATGTAGGCGTCCGCCGTTGTTAAGCTGCGCTGGGGGACACAAACGCGCCCAACCAAAACCGCCGGGCGCGCCACCCCATTACCTTTATTATGTGTACGGATGTTCTTGTTATGAGTATCATTTCGCTGGCAATAGCGCTGGCAATTCCGCCCGTTAAACCCACAAAAAAATCCCCCACCTCGCGCACGGGGTAGGGGATTTTAGGAATATGGGAGGGAGAAGCTCCCTATTTCACCTCACGGGCTTGGCTCGCGGCAGTCGGGGAGCGCGCCCAGTTCACGCGGCCATGCCTGACCGTAAAACGCCAGATATTCGCCCAGATGCGTGCGCCAGTAATCGGCGTCGGCCTGACCAACCGGGTTAATCAGGTAGGTATGGGCAATCTGGCGCGCCGTCAGACGGTCGCTCAGGCGCTGCAACCCGGCGGCGGCGTCGGTATCCTGTACGCCGCTGTCAAGATAAATCCGCAGCCCAGAGGCGGGTAAATCGGCGCTGTTGCGCGTCACCTCCGCTGGGCTGAATTCCGGCGGGACGGAATCGGGCAGCGGCGCGCTGTGGCCGCCGACCGCGCCGAACACGGTCGGGTAGCGCAGGGCGACACTCAGCGCCCAGAAGCCGCCGCGCCCCACGCCGCCCAGCGCCCGGTACTCGCGGCGCTCATACAGGCAGAAATCTCGGTTTAGGCTGGGCAGCAGTTCATCGAGGATGACCGTCTCATACGACCGGTCGGGCGGGAAGGCATCGCGTTCACCGATGCGCCCCAGCGACGGTATCACCACCACCATCGGCGGCAAAATTCCGGTGCGGATGCCGGTATCGAGCGCCTCGACCAAGCCGACCGCCTCCCAAATTCCGGGGTCGTCGCCCTCGGCAGGCAGCAGAATCGCCAGCGGGTAGCGGCGCGAGGTCTGTTGGTAACACGGCGGCAGATAGGCGCTGTACGGCAAATCCTCACCCGCAATCACGCTCCGATTCGGCTCCACACTGATGACCCGCCCGCCTTCATCGCACGGGTAAGGGGTGGCCGTCGGCGTGAAATCTGGCGTCGGGGTGGCCGAGGGCGTCGGGCTGATGGTGGCGGTCGGGGTGAAGGTCGGTGTCGGCGTATTGGTCACGTTGGGGGTCGGCACCACGACCGGAGCCATCGGGTCACAGGCGGCCAACACCCCCACGCACAACAGTGCGAATATCACCCCCAACGGGCGGCGGTTTGGGCGGGGCATCGACATGCGACACATCTTTTGTGAACTGGATTCGACCATGTTTTTCCGGTTAAGCCTTTTTGCGCGACAACCCAACGAACCTCACCCCTGCCCCTCTCCCTAGGGAGAGGGGTTTTAACCGAATGGCGGGCATCTCCCCCTCTCTCAGGGAGAGGGGGCCGGGGGGTGAGGTTCACTCCTGCGCCGGGTCGGGGTCGGAGTCTTTGGGTGCGTCGGGTTGGTCTGCTGTCCCTTCTTGCCCCGGCTTGACCGCCTGAAACAGTTGGTCGGCCAGCGTGGTCGGCTTGGGCGGCAGGGTGATTTCGCCATGCTTGGCCTCAAACTGGCTGAGGTTGTCCTGAAGCGCCTTCATCAGCAGCTTGGCGTTGGCCGGGGTAAGCGCGATGCGCGACGTGACCTTGGCGCGAGGGTCGTTGGGCAAGATTTGCAGGAAGTCGAGGATAATCTCGCTGTGCGTGCTGTTCACGATGGCCGCATTTGCGTAGGTAGCCGTCTGATTGGGCGGATACTCAAGGCGGAGGCGGTTCTGAGGGGGCTGCTGCGGCGGGTTCACGATGATACACGACCTTTCAATTATTTCTCGATGACCATGAAGGAGTTGCCGGAGATAACGTATAGCAGGCGCTGTGCTGGGTTGCTGGCGACACCGCCCAGCGCGCTGAACAGGCGCTCATCGCTGACCTTGATGTTCGCGGCGAACGTCCCACCCAGCGTCATCTCGTGGACGACCAGCCCTTCGCGGCTGGTGACGTAGATGGCGCGCCCGATGGGGTCTTCGTCCAGCGTCAGCGATTGGCCGGTGCGCGGCTCCTGCCCGACCGGGAAGCCGCCCAGCCGGAACTCCTGAATCTGGCCGCGATTATACTTCAAGACCACGCCGTCTGAGCGCAGGGCGAACACACTGCCGTCGGCGTCAATCTTGAAATCAACGCAGGTCTGCAAGACGCCCTGATTCTGGCCGTCAAAATACGGGGTGGCGATGCCCGAATACGAGCCGCCGTCGCGGTTATAGCGCCAAATCTGGTTCGCGCCCACGTCGAGGATGTAGATGCGGTCGTCTGGCCCCCACACCACCATCGCCACCGGGTTCTGCCAGTTCTCTGCCCCGCGCAGTTGAATCGCCTCACACTGTTGGGCTTGGCGGCGCGGACAGCGCACCAAGACGCCGTTGGTGTCCAGCGCAAACACTTGGTCAGCGTTGGGCGCGAACGAAATATCGATGAAATCACCGACCACATAGCCGTTGACGTTCGAGCCGCGTGACATGCTCAAAATGGGCGTGAGCTGGCGGTTCAGGTTCAGGCCGTCGTTGGTCAGGGTGGTCGAATATACGCGGCTGCGGCTCTCGTCGAGGACGTACACGTCCAGCCCTTGCAGCAGCAGGCGCGTGAATTGGGCGTCTTCCAGCGAAGCCAATATTTTTGCGTCGCGCCGCGTCACTTGGTTGAGCGTGTCAATCAGTTCGCGCCCCTCGCTCATCAACACAGCGGAGGTCTCGTCGCCGGGTCGGAGCTGGTCACAGTTGCCCGCCGCGACGATGACCGCGTTCCACGTCGAGCGCAGGCCGTCGG
>JALONW010000359.1 GCA_025454725.1 Anaerolineae bacterium | reverse complement strand
CAGTTCCTCGAACACGCGCCGTACTGTGAGCGCGACATCCGCGCCCCAGAGTTCGTTGAGCCGAACACCGAAAAAGGCGAGTTCGAGGTGCGCGTTAAGGTGCGTGACGGCATCACACGCCATGTGTTGGACCACCACCCGCACGATGTGGTCGGCTGGGACGGCTGCCTGTACCCGTGGGCGTTCAACATCGCTGACTTCGAGCCGATTACCGGGCGTATCCACCAGCCGCCGCCGGTTCACCAGACCTTCGAGGGCTGGAACTTCGTCATCTGCTCTTTTGTGCCGCGCCTGTTCGACTATCACCCTGACGGCATCCCCGCGCCGTATAACCACAGCAATGTCAACAGCGACGAGGTGATTTACTACTGTGACGGCAACTTCATGAGCCGCCGGGGCATCGACAAATATGACCTGACGCTGCACCCGTCGGGTTTGCCTCATGGCCCGCAGCCCGGCGCGACCGAGGCCAGCATCGGCGCGGTCGAGACTCACGAACTGGCCGTGATGGTCGATACCTTCAACCCGCTGCACCTGACCACTGACGCGCTGGAGATGGAAAAGCCGGAGTATCAAGACAGTTGGATCGATCCCAAGTGGGAGTAGGATAGCCCAAGCCACCTGCCGAAGGTTGAGCGGGAGGATACCCACTATACGCCTAATGTGAAAGAGGATGCTTCGCTATCCGCTTAAGGTTTGAACCCCAAGCGGATAGCGAGAGAGAAGTCTATCAAGTTCATTTCACATAAGGCGGTATGATACGAAAAACGGAGGTGTGTGCGGTGCGGCGCAGCGAACTGCTCAACCAGATTACACAAGTATTCCCCAAACAACCTTACCCCAAGGCGCAGGCCATCACACTGAAAGACGATGTTAGGGGGACGGAAGAATACGACACCGCACAGGCGTTTCGGGGCAAGTCTTGGCAAGATTTAGACACCGAGACGGTGAGATACTACTCGGTCGCCCTGCACTTTTTCACGCCCCAAGCCTATCGGTATTTTTTGCCCGCCTATATGACTCTATGTGTGACACACTACACGCATGTGGATATGGCGGTTGATACGCTGATTGGCACGCTGCGTTCACCCAGCGTCGGCGATGTGCATGTCGAGGGTCGTTCTCGTTTTCAAGAGGTTGTGACGGGATTAACCGACGCCCAAAAGGGCGTCATCGCGCATTTTTTGGCCTATATGGGCGAAACACATCACAAAAGTGATGCCATCAGCGCGCTAACCCGCTATTGGCAGCTGTTCCAAAATTAGAGAGAGTATCCAGTGGGTAAATCCGACTTACATCGGAAATGGTCATTCGACCTGTTGATTTAAGGTCCCCAAGAAAGAAATTCGATGTAGGGCGAGGCTTGCCCGCCCACTGAATGTTAAATTCGTATTCGCTTGTAAAACTACACGAACCCCCGGCGAATCGAGGGTGAAACATCATTAAAGACATTTGCAAACACTCTGTGAGAGGCGGACACATCACGCCCTATGCTCATGCAGCCTAGAGGTACGCCTTCACCCGGTCACGCAGGCGCAGCAGGACTTGGTTGTGGCGCAGCGGGTCGAGGCCAGGCGACCAGTCCAGCATGTCGTGGTGGCCGAGGGGATACGGCGCGTCGGCGCTATAGAAACTGTTATCCAGCGCCAACGGCACAAACGCCTTGCCCCATGCGTCGGCGTAGGCGAGGTCTTCCAGCGTCCATGACCCCGGAATAACGTTGGCCGACACCTGCGCGACGACCACCTTACATCCCTCGATAGCCCGTTCGATTTCGCCGCGCCAATCCCCGCCGACGATGCTGCGCTGGTCGTACCATGTGCCGATGCCGAAGCTATCCAGCGCCGCCACCACTGGGCGGATGTGCTGGATGTCAGTCGAGCGGTAGCTGATGTAGACCGGCGGGCTGTCGGCGGGCGCGTCCTGCGCGACAGCGGCCAGCGACGCCTCGAAGGTTGGGAGCGCTTGGCTGGCCGCCACCGAGACCGGCTGACCGGTCAGTGCCGCCAGTTTGCCCATCAGGTCGGCAATCGCTGAATATGATGTGCGCCCATTGGCTTGGGCGCGCAGGTCAATCATCGGCACGGACATCAAGCCATACGGCACACTGGTCTGGAGGTCGCCCGCATAGAGCGCCACCAGCCACGGCAGGTCTGTCCCGGCGCGGCGCTTCTGCGTCAGGATGCGCGTGATGCGCCCGGCGCGCTTGGCCTGCGGCGTGAGTAGGAACAGCACCGACGCCGATTGGTCCACCAGATTGGCAGCAGCAGCAGGGTGCATGACTGAATCGAGGGTGGTGGCGCGCAGGCCGACCGCCGTCAAAAGCTGGGCAAACTCATCACCGAGGGCGCGTTCTTCCGGCGCGGTGGCGACCAACACGTCGTAGGGTTTGCCATGGGTCGGTGACACGGAACTCACGGTGGGCGGCGCGTCAGGGGATGGGGTGGGCGCGGGCGGCGCGTCGGCCTCTTTGAGGATTTCCAGCGCGAACTGTTCGAGGTCACGCTCAATCATCTGGCGGAACTCGTCCAGTGTCTCATACTGGGTCACGCCGCGCTGGATTTGGCCGTCTTGGTAGAACAATTCAGAGTCGAAGAACGCCCGCAGCCGCTTGTACTGGTCGTAGTTCTTCTCGTAGTCGGGGTGGTTCACGTCCTTGAGGCTGTCGGGCTGGCTCATGCGACGGTAAATCACCACCCGGTCATGCGGGGCGCGTTCAAGCGCGTCCATCAGCTCCCAGTGGGTGCCGGACAGGTATTGCTTGCCATCCTCGGCCACGAACGGCGTCCCCATGCGTGACCAGAACACCACCAACACAATGTCACACTGCGACGGCAGCGGCAGACCCTTGTTGATGGCCTCCTGCGGCTTGAGCTTGGCGCTCATGGCCGTCCCCGCCAGCAGCTTGTCCCACGCCACCGGCCTAATGGCGAGTCTCTCGCGGAAGGTCGGGCGCATTTCCAGCCCTTCCAGCGCCTTATGGATGAGGTCACGCTCGGCCTTCACGTCGCCGGGCGAGGAGATGAACACGCGGATGGAGGGGATTCGGTTAATCATGGGGTCAAGCTGCCAGACGTTGGTTAAGCTAGAAACAAAAAAACGTGCGGCGATTATAGCGCGCCGCACGTCCTAAGCCGAGTCTTGCGGAAATCAGCGGCGCAGCCGCTGCGCCAACACAATCACACCCGCCGTCAGCGCGGCCAACGCCTCGATACCGCTGAAGCCGCTCCCGCCGCCTGCACCGACCGGCGCGTTCTGGGTCAGCGGCAGCGGGACGAACACCAGCACGAAAATCACCAACGTCCCAATGGCGACCCAGCGGTGGCGCTGCCCCAGCGGGGTGATGTTGTCCAGCGGCACAGCGTGGGCACGCCCGAACAGCAGCAGCAGCACGAAGATGAACAGCAGACTGTCGTTGAGCAGCGTCAGGATGCCCATGCCGGCCACCAGCGGCCAGTACAGCTTCTTGGCACGCTCCCCCACCAGCGAATACAGCACGTGCCCGCCGTCAAGCTGACCCATCGGCAGCAGATTGAGGCCGGTGACGAACAGGCCGGTCCAACCCGCCCACGCGAGGCTGTTGACGAACACATCCTCGCCCCCGCCGGGCAGGATTCGCCCGAACACGAGGAACTTAGACAGCATGTAGAACAGCGAGTTTCCCTCGCTTAGGCCGCCGGGTGAGATGGGGCCGAGCGTGCTGGTCGCCAGCCCAATAAACAGGATTGGGACAGCGAAAATCAGCCCGGCCAGCGGCCCCGCCGCACCGACCTCCAGCAGCACCTTGCGATTCCGCATCGGCTCACGCAGTTGGATGAACGCGCCGAACGTCCCGAAGATGCCGAAGGGGAATGGGATGAAAAATGGCAGGCTGGCGGCATGGTTGCGGCGGCGAGCGGCGAAGTAATGCCCCAGTTCGTGCGCGCCGAGGATGAGCAAAATGGCGAAGGCATACGGGATGCCGACATGCAGGTCGGTGTACCATTCCGCCGTTTGGATGCGCGCCAGCAGCCGCCCATACTCGCGGGGGGCTTCAGACAGCGCGGCCAACTGCTCGTTCCAGCCGAACAGCTTACCGACGTACAGCACGCTCAGGAAGGTGGCGAACAGCAGCACCGCATTCCAAATCCAGCCGGTCGGCGCGGGGCGGCTGCGCCCCTCAATCACATAGATGAACTGTGTGCCGTCCCCCGCCTCGCGGAAAACGGGGGTCAAGCCCAGCGGCCTGAACTGACCGTCAAGCTGGTCATAGGCGGCTTCAGATGCGGCCAACAACCGACCATCGAAGCGCATGAGCAACTTGGCATCCCGAATCATGAGCAGGATTGCGCCGCCCAGCGCGTCCTCCGGTTTCAGCGATGACGGCTCGCGCTCGGCCTGCACGTCCATCACGGTCGAGACGAGGGCGCGCACCGATTCGAGG
>JALONW010000038.1 GCA_025454725.1 Anaerolineae bacterium | reverse complement strand
CATCATCGCGCTGCGGCTGGGCTACCGCACAGGCACGGCATGGCTTGGGGCACTCATCTTTGGCGTAGCCACGCTGGCACTCCCCTACAGCCGTTGGCTGTTCCGCGAGCCGCTGATGGCGCTGTTCGCGCTGTGGGCATTCGCGGCGGCGGTCGAGGTGCGCCGTACTCTGACCGAACAACGGCCTCCTTATACGGCGCTGGCCTTTTTGGTGTTCAGCACCTTAGCCATGATTTTGACCAAACAGGCCGGCATCTTGTTCGTCCCCGGCCTGTTCCTATGCCTGATGCCACCGCTGCGCGCTGTGCGGCGCTATTTGCCTATTCTTGCCATCCTAGCCGGGGTAATCGGGCTGTTCCTTGTGGTGGTCGCGCTTCTCAACCCAGACTTCGGGGACGGCCGTTATAACCTGATGCGCTGGCTAGACCCAGCCAACCTCGGCCTCAATTTTATCGTCGAAAGCCTGCTCGGTTATCAGTTCAGCCCAGCGCGCAGCATCTGGTTATATTCGCCCGTCCTCGTGCTGGGGTTCATCGGGATGGTCAGCCTGCTCAGACGAGATGGGACGCGCTGGTTGGTGATTGGCGTGGTCGCCTCGCTGATTATCACCTCAGCGGCCTACGGCGCACTGCGGCAGGGTGCGTACTGGAGCGGGGGTTGGAACTGGGGGCCGCGCTATACCCTACCTCTGATTCCCCTGTTAATGCTGCTCGTCCTGCCGGTCATCGAATCAGCCCGGAACCGTAGACGTTGGGCAAGCATCGCGCTCGGAGTGTTGGTTACGGTCAGCGTGGGCATGCAACTACTGGGGATGGTCGTCCCTTATACCGACTTCTACAACCGCTACTACCTCGATGCGCCTGCCGAGACCGGCTGGCTGGCACAGAACTGGGCGTGGGAACCCAACATCATCAGCGACCACCTGAGCCGTTTCTCGCTGGCCGATTTCGACAGCGCGTGGCGGGTTTCTCCGGGTGCGGCAGCCGCTGGGCTGTACTTCGTGGCGTTGATTGTGGCAGCGCTGGCGCTCGTCTGGGCGGCGAAGCGATTACCACACCGCCGCACCGGCGCATGGGTCGGTCTGCCGCTGGCGCTGGTCATTGGGGTGGTCATCGGCCTCCTCTCCCTGCGTGACGACCCCCGTTATATTGGGAGCAGGGGTGATGTGGCGGCGCTGGTCAACCAGCTCAACACCGCCACCCGCTCAGACGACATCGTTGTATTGGGGGGGAGTGAATTCATGGTGATGTTCATGAACAGCTTCAAAGCTCCGTCACTGCTCATCACCCTGCCCGATGAACCGACCATGCCTGCACCAGACGCCCCATCGCGGCGTGCACTGGGCTGGGCGGCCAGTCGTACCGACCGCCTATGGATGGTCGCCCCCGCCGAGTATGCGCTGGGGGAGCCGCGACACCTCGAAACCTTTCTCACCCATGTCTACTACCCACAAGCAGAACTCACCCTCTCACCCTATGCCCGTGCGGTGTTGTTCGATACGGCCCGCACCCTTCCACTGACGAACCGCACGCCAGAGACCCCCTTATCCTTCGAGGGTGGGCTGGCGCTGGAGAACATCACGCTGCCCACCAGCCTGACCATCACAGCAGGTGACACCCTGCCAATAGGGTTGGTTTGGCAGGCCACCCAGCCCCTCACCGACGATTACCAAATCAGTGTGCAGCTCGTGGCAGAGGCCGACGGGCGGCTGGTCGCCCAGCGCGACAGCCCCCCACAGAACGGTTTAACCCGCACCTCACTCTGGGAAATCGGTCAGACCTACCTAGACCCTCACAGCCTCGCACTACCCGCTGACCTGCCGCCCGGCACTTACCAGATTGAGGTCATTGCCTACCGCCTCGATACGCTGGAACGGCTGCGGCGCGCCGACGACCCCACCCGCGACAGCTTGATGGTCGCCACAGTCGAGGTCGCGCCATGAACCAGCCTAATCACCCAAAATCGACTCGATGGACGCCAATTCTTCGTCGCTGAAGGTGACATTCTCCAAGCCCGCTACCACGTCCTCGACCTGCGAGACCTTACTCGCACCAATCAGCACCGAGGTGATGGTCGGCAGGCGCAGCAGCCAATTGACCGCCACCTGTGACAGGTTCTGGCCGCGTGCCTGTGCGATGTCGTTCAGGCGGCGCACCTTGCCCAACGTGCGCTCGACATCCTTCTCGGACAAAAATGGGGAGTGTTCACTGGCTGCCCGCGAGTCCTGCGGGATACCGTTCAAGTATCGGCTGGTCAGTAATCCCTGCGCCAGCGGCGAGAACGGAATAGCACCGATGCCCGCCTCGTCCAGAACCTCGGTCAATCCGTTTTCGACCCAACGGTCAAACATGTTGTAACGCGGCTGATGGATGAGGCACGGCGTCCCCAGTTCCCGCAGGATGCGCGCCGACTCGCGGGTCTGGTCGGCGGAGTAATTGCTGAGACCCACATACAGCGCCCGCCCGCTGCGGACGGCATAGTCCAGCGCCTGCATGGTCTCTTCCAGCGGGGTATCGGGGTCAGGGCGGTGGCTGTAGAAGATGTCCACATAGTCCAGCCCCATGCGCTTGAGGCTCTGGTCAAGGCTTGCGATGAGGTATTTACGCGACCCCCACTCGCCATACGGCCCTGCCCACATCCCATAACCGGCTTTGGTCGAGATAATCAACTCATCGCGGTAGGGGCGCAGGTCACGCGCCATCATCCGACCGAAATTTTCTTCAGCCGACCCCGGCGGCGGGCCGTAATTGTTGGCGAGGTCAAAATGCGTGATGCCGAGGTCGAATGAGCGCAGCACCATCCGCCGCCCATTCTCATAGACATCGACACCGCCGAAGTTATGCCACAGTCCCAGCGACACCAGCGGCAGTTTCAGGCCGCTGCGCCCCGACCGCCGGTACTGCATCGCGTCATAGCGCGCTGGTTCAGGCCGATAATCAGACATGAAAAATCTCCTTATTTTGTACATCACATCGCGGGTGCGAGTGTACCCCCTACGCCAACAGACGGCTACCGACAACAAAAAACCATCCCCGCCATAAGACGGGGATGGTTAAAAAGGCCGTGATAATAGGGAGAAGGTTGCGAGCGTTAAACCGCTTGGCGGGCGGGAGCCACAGTATACGCGGTCAAGACATCGGCAAGGCGGGCGCGGCAGGCACTGATTTCGCGTTCGTAGGCCGGTGCATCCTCTGGGTAATTGCGGATGAGCAGGTCCAACGTGTTGAGGATGTAACCGGCGGCCATCTTCAGCGCGTCCTCGGTACAGCCACCAGCCATCTCAATCATCATTTGTAAGCGCGAGTCCGAGATGAACGCCCCTAAGTCGTCGCCCAACGCCCCGCGCAGATAATTAACGCCGGGGAAGGCATCGCGGATGATTTTGGTGGTGTGGTGTGCGCTGTTCATGGCGTCGTTACCCCTTAGAAGCACCAACTGTAGGTATGATTTCATGCTACACCCTTGTCTTAGCATTAATCCATTAAGAAACGATGAGGTCGGTCAAAATAATTGTATAGGTAATGTCAATAACAGTGAATATAGGCTGGCCGACGTAACAAGATTGAGAGATATGCGCCACTGATGCAGTATTCTGCACCCCCGATGGGTTTTTAGAGTCAGCGCACCATCGCAGCCAAAGGTGAAATCCGTTGGATGATTTTCCCACGCAGCACGACGACGAGCAGCGGCTCGTCCGTGCCGCCCAACACGACCCACAGCAGTTCAGGCCGGTATTCCAGCGCTTCCACCCACGGGTGTTTGCGTATGTCGCCAGCCGCGTGGGCAGCCCCGACGACGCCGAGGACATCACCGCTGAGGTGTTCTTGCGCGTGGTCGAGGGACTCGGCAAGTTCCAAGACAGGGGTCCGGGATCATTCGCCGGATGGGTGTTCCGCATCGCGTATCACGAGGTGGTGCGCCACGCGGGACGGGTCAAAAACCGACCGGCAGTGCCGCTGGACGCACTGCCTGACCTACCCAGCCATGACCTGTCACCCGAAGACGCCGCCCAACAGCACGACCGCACCCGCACGGTGCGCGCCGCCCTTGCAGGGCTGACGCCGCGCCAGCAGGAGATGGTCACGCTGCGCTACTACGGCGGCCTGCGGAACAAAGAAATTGCCGACGTGTTGGGGCTAGATGAGCGCACCGTGGCGGCCACCCTCAGCCGCGCCCTCGGCCAGCTCCGCGCACTGCTGACCGAGACGCCAGAGGCGGCCACCGCCCTACAGGAGACCGACCCGTGGACCTAACCCCACCCCCAAATGACCCATTGGGGGCGGCCTTCGAGCAGGCCAAACCCACCCCCGACCCTGACCGTGCCCAAGCGCTGGAAGACGCGCTGGTCGCCCGGCTCTATGAACTCAAACGACAAGACCAAAGGAAATCAACCATGCAAGCCTCATTAACCTATCCCCGCCCGACCACCCGCGCATGGAGCGGGTTCATCACCACCGCCGTGACGGTTGCCGCCTTCGCCCTGCTGACCGTGGCGCTGGCCTTCCAGACCCCGCCGCCCAACGGCGACAACGGTGGATACGCCGCGCCGGTCAACGGGGACCTCTCGCAGCGGGAAGGCTCCCCCACCCCAACACCATTCCCGATGACTCTCATCCCAGAGCAAGGGACTCCCACCCCAGCGCCTTTCGAGGGACAGCCAACCGTTCCACCGCCGGACATAACTGCGACGCCTATTCCCTTTGATGGGACGGCGCTGCAGCTGCCCTGCCGACAGTTCGAAGACCTAGGAGCTTCGCCGCAGACCATCCCGTGGCCGCAGACCGCCCCTACGATGCCTGCTCCTTGTGGCGACGGTGAAAGCTTTTTTATCTTACCGGACGGCAGCAGAGCCATCATAAGACCGACTGCTCTTCCCTTTAGCACTCAGGAAGCCGCGAGACCCGTGATAACCTTTGCAGCTTCACGCCTTGTCACTCTAGACCTAAGTGCGCCGCTGGACATCAGCCAACTGTCTGCCGGTCAAACGGTTGTGCTGTACCTGCCCGTTTTGACTTCCATCAACGAGCTTAACCGCGACTCGATTGAACTCGTGCCAGTCGGTGTTGGCCGAGTGACACATCGTAACCCCGGCACTGACAGCGTTGTCATCCTCATGACCGCGCCGACGCAGGTCGAACAGATAAGCCGTTGGACAGACCCCAACAGCCGGTCGCTAATCGCGGTCGAAGTGATTGAGTAGTAGGGGCGCAGCGTGCTGCGCCCACGGGAGAAATTCGGCTATACAACAACACACCCCGCGCCAGATGTCTTGGCGCGGGGTGTGTTGTGCTTACTGTCAGTGGGTGATTTACCGGCGGCGCGCTTCTAGGAAGTCAATCGCCGCGTCCAGCGCCTTGAGTCCTTCCATCACGTCCGCGCCGAGGTGCAGGCGGACAGCGCGGCACTTGTGAGCGTCCAGCGCCTCGAAGTCACCCGCGGCTTGAGCGGCGCATAGCGTCCCGAAGCTGAATGGCATCCCCGGAATGGCGATGTCCTCGGCGTAGTCCGCCGTCAGAAGGAAGAACACGCCGCTGTTGGCCCCACCCTTGTGGAGCTGCCCCGTGCTGTGCAAGTAGCGCGGGCCGTAACCGACCGTCACGGCCCGCTTGGTCACGTGGCGGATGCGGCGGCGCAGCGCGTCCAGCATCTCATCCAGTTCTGGCGATGGGTTGAGATAGGCCAGCATCGCGAAGTAATCGCCCGCGCCCGTCCCGGTGATGTGGGCGGCCAGTAATTCAGTGATGTCGTCACCTTTGAAGTTGTGCGACGATGACAGCTCGCGCAAAATGCTCACGCTGTGCTTGTCGGCGTAGAGCTTGACCGCGCCGCGCTCGGCGACCGGCACGGGCGACGGCAGGCTGCCGTTCTCTTGGTAGACATTCAGGAGGCGCTTGGTGATGTCCTTAGCCTCGGTCACGTTCGGCTCATCAAACGGGTTAACGCCCAACAGCTTACCGGCCACAGCGGTGGCATATTCCCAGCGGAAGAACTCGCCGCCCAGCGCGTAGGTATCCTTGAGGAAAATCGTCATGCGTGGGTGACCGGCTTCGCGCAGCGCCTTAACGCGCTCGTCAATCTCGTCGTTGCCGGGGTCGCCTTCAACCTTGAGATAGATAAACAGGCGGTCGCTGGCGTAGTCGTGCGGGTGTCCGACGGTCGTGCCAACGACGGGGACAATCCCCTTGCCTTCCTTACCAGTGCTTTCGGCCACCAACTGCTCGACCCATGCGCCGAAGCTGGCGATGGACGGGCTGGTGAAGATGCAGACCTTATCACGGCCACGGGCGGCCATGACGCCCATCAGCACACCAAGGTATGCGCCGGGGTGCTGCCCCGACCCGACTTCCGGCGCGCTGGCGTGAATCATCTCAGCAGCGGAGGCCCACAGCCGGTCGATGTCTAATCCGAGGATGGCGGCAGGCACGAGGCCGAAGTAACTCAACGCGCTGTACCGCCCACCGATGTCCTCCGGGTTCTCGAACAGGTCACGGAAGCCTTTGTCACGCGCCTCCTTGCCCAGCGCCGAGCCGGGGTCAGTGATTGCGATGAACTGGTCGCCCTTGCCGCCGGTCTTCTCCCAGAAATACTGGTAGAACGCGCTCGACTCGATGGTAGAGCCGGACTTGCTGGCGACGATGAACAACGTTTTGCTCAGATCAATCTGACGCTCGATGTGCAGCACGCGGTCGGGGTGCGTACTGTCCAAAACCAAGAGCTGCGGGTGGCCGTCGGCGCTGCCGAAGGTCATGCTGAGGACTTCCGGCGCGAGGCTGCTCCCGCCCATGCCCAACAGCACGGCGTGGCTAAACGCGCCCTTCACTGACGCGCCGAATGCCTTCACGCGCTCGATGTCGATGGTCTTCTGCACGTCCAGCCAGCCCAGACGGTTGACGATTTTGGCGATGACTGGCGCGTGGTCGCGCCACAGGCTGCCGTCCTTGTTCCAAATGCGCCCATTGCCGAACTCGGCATCAAAGGCCTTGAGGCCAGCCTTCACATCCTCGGCGTAGATACCCAGCGCGACACGGCTGCGCCCCTGTGCGCCGAGGCTGAGGAGCTGGCGCTTGGCTTCAATCTGCTCCATCAACGACTGGAACGACTGCGCGAACGACTCAACGCCGTCATCCTGTAGACGCTGGGTGATGTAGTTCAGGTCTACGCCGACCTCTGCCAACTGCGCCAGCGTCGTGTCGATGTCGTCCATGCCGTCGAGAATCGACTCGCGCACGGTGCCGTGGTCGGCAAACGCGGTCAGTGTGTCGGGCGGGACGGTGTTCACGGTGTCGCGCCCAATCAGACCATCGAGGTACATCGTGTCGAGATAGTTCGGGTTCTTCGTCCCGGTAGACGCCCACAGCGGACGCTGCACCCATGCCCCGGCCTCGCGCAGGTCACGGAAGCGCTCGCCGTAGAACAACTGCATGAACTTGCGGTAAGCGTCCTTTGCGTTGACGATGGCGGCCTTGCCCAGCAGTCGGTTGTTGAGCGCCACGCGGTCGAGGTCGCGCCCCTGCGCCGCCAAGACGTTGTTCTCCAGCACCTTATCGACCATGGTGTCGATGCGGCTGAGGAAGAAGCTGGCGACCGACGCGATGCCCTTGACCGACTGACCGGCCTTCATCCGCCGTTCGAGGCCGCGCATGTACGCCTCGGCCACATCGATATAGTTGCCGACCGAGAAAATTAGCGTGACGTTGACGTTGACACCCGCCGCAATCACTTCCTCAATAGCAGGGATACCGGCGGAGGTGGCCGGAATCTTAATCATCACATTGGGGCGCGCCAGCGACGCGAACAGGCGCTTGGCCTCGGCCACCGTCCCAGCGGTGTCGTTCGCCAGCAGCGGCGACACTTCTAGGCTGACGTAGCCGTCACGCCCGTTGGTGCGCTCATACACCGGGCGGAACAGGTCGGCGGCTTGCTGGATGTCCTCCAGCGCCAACTGCTCAAAAATCGCATAGGCCTCAAGGTCGAGGTTCGCCAAAATCGTCGAGTCGTAGTCGTCACTGCCGCCGATGGCCTTCTGGAAGATGGTCGGGTTGGAAGTGACGCCGACCACGCCGCCCTCGTCGATCAATTTCTGGAACGTGCCGTCACTCAGCAGCTTGCGGCGGATATTGTCATACCAAATGCTCTGGCCGAAGGCCTGTACGTCAACCGGTGGGTTCGCCATGAATGTCTCCTTTGTAACGCGGGATGTTATACTAATAAGATGGTCTAGCGGCGGTCAACCTTACGCTAAGCTTGCCCACCTTCAATCTTCTTAACCTTCTCGAAACGGCGTTCGTAACGCTCATCGGGGTTGGGCTGGGCGCGCACGAACGCCTCAACCAGTTGTTCGGCCACCAGCGGCCCGATGATGCGCCCGCCAAGGCACAGCACGTTCATGCGGTCGTGTTCGACGCCCTGTGCGGCGCTGTAGGTATCGTGGGCGATGGAGGCGTAAATGCCGTGGAACTTGTTGGCGGCGATGCACGCGCCGACCCCACTTCCACAGACCAACAGGCCGCGCTCGGCTTCCCCGGCGAGGACGGCTTGGGCGACGGACGCGGCGGCGTCCGGGTAGTCGGCGCGCACTTGGTCGGACTCGACGCCAAGGTCAACCACCTCGTGGCCGCGTGTTTGCAGGTACTGCGCGAGATAATCTTTGAGGGCAAACCCAGCGTGGTCGCTGGCGAGGGCAAGTTTCATCGGTTAGGCCATCTTTCTGCTTGCGCCGTATGGCGGGTGGGCGGTAACGCTCTAAATTGTCGCGCATCCCACGCCGCACGGCAAGCGCGGCCTATTGGAAAACATCAATGAACCTATCGGCGGACGGGCTGTAGGGGTGAGGCTTGCTGACCCGCTGAGGAAACAAGGTTAGAAAAAACATAAACCACTTTAGTCCCCCTTAAAAATGGGGACTGTCATTCACAAACAAAGAGATACAATACTCCAATAATGTCTCAAATCACAACTTAGGTACACCATTCGTGAGCACTCTATCTTCAGAACTCAACAAAACTTGGCAAGACCCTCTTTGGATTGTTGAGGTTGACACAGCAGCTCGGCTTTTAGAGTTATTGCATGTCACAAACACCGAATGGCGTAAATATCCTACAGATACAATTGATGGATGGCGTAATGATTGGGTTTATCGTGGACAGGCCAATGCAGATTGGCAGTTAAAACCTTCAGCTTGGCGTTTTGAAAAAGACAAGAAACATCCCATTGAGAAACATCCTCTTGAGAATTATGTAAGCAACAGTGTTTTGGACAATCTGCGCTCCGAGGTAAAAACAATGTTGGATGCAGATAAATTTAAGTCCAAAGGCAAAAGTATAATCACATCTTTCACTGAGAGTATAAAACACCATCATTACTATACCATCTCAGAAGAGAATTTTTCTTCACGCTTAGCAAATATGCTTTTGTATGCCTCAATAGAAAATTATGTCGTATTAAATTTTGCCCTTTTAGCAGATAGTCAAGGGTTTAGAATGCCCGATTTCTCTGGCTATATGAAAAGCGCCATGAAAATACCTAAGACCTATTTATCTCATTTAAAAACTGTCTTAAAAGGAAATAATCATTACCAAGATTACTATTTTTGGAGGCATCCAATTGTTACTTTAGCGCAGCATCATGGCATTAAAACTCGATTGATGGACTGGACGAGTAATGCATTATTTGCCGTGCATATGGCATGTGAAGATGTAATCAAACATCAACTCAAATACGAAAACGGAGAAATAAAGGAATCACCTTCTGAAAAAATGGCTTTGTATGCATTCGACAAATCTTGGTTAAGAGCAAAATCTGCAAATAAAATTGATATTATTTACTATCAACACACCGAAAATTTGTTTTTAGATCGCCAATCTGGAAGTTTTAGCTTGGACTATGGTGCTGAATTCTTATATCTCCAAAACGGTTACTACCCCTCTTTAGAAGAAAGTATTTTGTATTATAAAGAAAAGAATATAAAGGGAGAAAGTCGTGGTAAATTTAAACCACACAAATTTATTCTCCCTGCTAGTGAAGCTCCCGAACTAATGCGTTTGCTCCATTTGGAAGGAGTTACTCGCGCATCACTCATGCCAACGCTAGATAATGTCGCTCAGACATTAAATCTTCGGGGAAGATTAACCAGTCATCTTCGGTAGAAAACAAAACACGCCCCTCTCCCGCAACGGGAAAAGGGGCGTGTTTTTTCCAGCCCGACCGCCCTACTGGCCGAGGGCGTCCATCAGCGCGTGGAATTGATCGATGTAAAGCTGCTGCTTGCTGTCGCTCATCGCCACCGGCGGGTTGGGGTGAACTTCCACCATCATGCCCTCGACACCGACCGCCTTGGCCGCCTTCGCCATCGGGATAGCGATGTCACGCCGCCCAGCGCTGTGGCTGATGTCGATGATAATCGGCAGATGCGTTTCCAACTTAAGCGCCGCCACTGCACCGATGTCCAGCGAGGCGCGTGTCCACTTCTCGAAGGTGCGGATACCGCGCTCAATCAACATCACATTTGGGTTGCCACTGGCGACAATGTACTCGGCGGCGTAGAGGAATTCCTCCATGGTCGCGCCGAAACTGTGCTTGAGGATGACCGGCTTATTCTGCTGACCCAGCGCCTTGAGCAGGTAGGCGTTTTGCATGTTGCGCGCCCCAACCCAGAACACGTCCACATAGTCGTACATCATCTGGAGCTGGCTCTTGTCCATAATCTCGCTGACGATGAACTGACCATATTTGTCGGCGACGTTGCGGGCAATTTTCAGCCCCTCCTCGCCCAAGCCTTGGAACTCATACGGCGAGGTGCGCGGCTTGTAAGCCATCCCGCGCAGGAACTTGACGCCGCGCTGCGCCAGCGCCGCCGCCGTCTCGTCCATCTGCTCGAAGCTCTCGATGGCGCACGGTCCGGCGATAATCTTAAAGTCGCCGCTGCCCAGCGTGGTCACGCCGTCAGGCATGGTAATCACCGTCCGCTCGACCTCGGAACGGCGCTGCACCTTGAGCTTGGCCTTGGCTTGGTTCTCTTCCAATGCCATCGAGGCGCGGAAGATTTCTTTGTAGATAGACTTAATGGCGTCGTTGCTGAACGGGCCATTGTTCGCCATCTCTAGGGCTTGCAGCATCTGCGCCTCGCGGGCCGGGTCATAAAAGCCACCGCCCGTGGCTGCCTGTATCTTGCCGATTTCGCTCACCACGCGGGCGCGCTGATTCAGCAGGTCTAGGAGCTGCATATTGATTACGTCCACCTGACCCCGTAGCTCGTTCAGGCGATCATCACTCGACATAGTTCAAACTTTCCTTTGGTGTGTACGTTTTCCCCAACGTAAGCACCCGATTATAGCGCCCTACGCCAAAAAGACATCCCCTCACCCCTAATCTAGCTCCTCCCCGGTGATACGCTCGTACAGATTGTCCATCCGCTGGCGGACGACAGCCAACAGGAAGCGCCCGTTGGAGGCCGCGCCCAACGCCGACCGAATTTCTGCCCGCGTGTAGATTCCACAGCGCGGCATCGCCTCAATCGACCGGTTGAGGTCGTCCACGGCTTGCTGAACCGGCGCGCGTTCCTGACGCAGTTCCGGCAGTTCGATTGCGTCCTGCGCCGTAACCGTAAACAGGTCGGTGATGGGCACGATGGGCAAACATTCCATCGTGTAGCCGTCGGAGAGCTGCGTCCAATAGTAGACCAAACTCTCGGCCACGGCGGTTTTGTCATCCAGCCACGTCGTAAAGCGCTCAAGCTGGGCGAGCTGCACCTCCAGCGGGACGACGGGGAGCGCGGCGTACAGTGGGTTTGCCTCGTATTCCGCCGAGACCGGAACGGCGCTGCGGTCGAAGCTGTTTTGGGTCAAAAATTCTGCTACCCACCCGACGTAACCGAGGTGGTTGACCTTCAGCCAAAAACTGTCCGGCGTGCGCTCGATGACCGGCACGACCGCGCCAATCGGAACGACCCAATCGGACGGCGCATCGCGGCGCGGGGCGTCGCGCAGGGCGGCCTCAGCGATCAACGCGACCGCGAAGCCGGTTTCGGTCGGCTGTTCCGGCCCGGGCACCTCGAACGGTCCTTCTCCCAGCGGGACACGGGTTAAGTCATAGCTCCCGCCCAGCAAAGTCCGCAGAATCCACGCGGGCGCGTCGGGCTGTGATGGGCGCGCCACCCACAGCCATGTCGCATCGGGGTCGCGCCCTACCAACAGCAGAATTTCACCCTCGAATACCGAGGTCACGGCCTCGGCATCTTCTGATGGGCTGGCGCGTAGAAAGGCACTGCCCGCGACCACCGATCCGCGCTGCGGCGGGGGCGGAGTCGCGGTCGGTGTGGGCGACGGGGTGGCGGTCTGGGCGCTGGCAGGGAGCGCGGCCACCGACATCACTAGGAGCATGAGTAAAACAATGAATCGGCGCATGATGACGACTCCTTAGGGAATCAGCGGCGGCGGCGTGGAGGTCGGGACAGGCGTGCGGTAGTAGTAAAAATTGTGCGGGCGGGTGGCGAACGGTGTCACGACCGGCCCCGACACGGTGAACGTCCCGCCGCGCTTGACTGGGCAGAGCTGCTGCCAGTAATAACGGGCGTCCTCGACCGTCCAGTACGGCGCGACATACCATGTATAGGTCTGCTGGAAGTAGGCGAGGTCGCTGCGGTAAAGGGTGGCGCTGGTCGTGGTCGAGTCCACGCCCGTGGAGCGCTTGCCCTGCTCATCATCAAGGACAATGGTGTAGACCCGCGCCCCTTCCAACTCTGGGAAGGTGAAGGTCACGCTCTGGTCACCGGTCATGAAATCACCGGTCATGGTCAGTTCCCCCTGCCACGCCTCGCAGATGTTCTCGCTGAGGTCGAACCCATCCGGGACGCGCCCGTCGCGGTTGCGCGGCAGGCCAATCCCACGCACGGGGATGTCATTAAACAACACGCTGGTGCGGATAAGACGAGCGTAGACCCAGCCCGTCCGCCCTTGGAACTCGATTTGCAGCCAGTCATCGCCCGACCAACGGTAGAGAAAGAAACCGCGTCGCCCAATCACCGTCACGGCGGCGTCCTTCGGCAGTTGGGCGATGGCCTCGTAGCCAAAATCGGGGCCGACATACACCGTCGCCCCATCAAACTCGACGATGCCGGTAATCGGCTCGCGACCTTCCTGCGCCACCGCCCACGCCACTAGCGTGAGCGCCGCACCCATAAAGACCAACCAACGTCTAAAGCGCATAAAAACCCCTCCCGACCACATTTGGCCCCGGTTTACGCTGACTATATCACGGAGTTTAGTTGCGTCGCTGAAGCGTTGAGCAGTGGATGAGCAGTCGTTTAGAAGCCGTAACCCCTTTCCTGACATACACTAAAAGCACAGGCACAAAGGGGGACTTTTTATGCGCCGAGGACCGTTTTTACTCACCATCTTGATTGTTTTGGGGGCGTTGGGGTTGGCCTTGTCTGGCACACCCGCGCCCACCGCACAGGCACAGGGCAACCAGACCGCCGCGCCAGAAAGCACTTCAACCCTTGAACCCGCCTTCCGGCTGGTCAGTTCGATTGGCAAGGTCGTCCCGCGCAAGGCGCTGTATAACCCGCAGTACGAGCGCCTGCTCCTGCTGGACGCCTACAACCGACTCGTGATGACCGACGCGCTGACCTACGCCGAAATCGCGGTGCTGCATGAAAACACGCCCATCGTCGACATTCAGTTCAGCCACGACGGGACGCTGCTGGCGGTACTGACCGACCGCGCCGTGGAATTGTGGGACGTACAGACCAACACCGTCCTAGCCCGGCTGACCGAACTCAACAGCCCGTTTGCGCTGTACGGTCCGCTGACCTTCAGCCGCGACGACTCACTGCTGATGTTCTCTGGCCTCTACCCCACCCCGCGCAACCTGCGCCGCGAGGAGACCGACCGCTCGGTTTACCCGTGGGTGTGGGACATCGCGGCGGCGCGCGGCCTGCGCGAGGCCAGCCTCCCCAACCGCGCCGAGGCAGCCCAGTTGTTCGACTACATCGCAGGGGCGGCGCTTGCACCCGGCAACCTTCTCGTAGGGGCCCTGCCGGGGCGCGTGATGGTGATGGACGGGACGACACTAGGCCAACTGTATGACATCCCTATCCAACGCTACGCCCGCGACCCGTTCAACTTCTATAACAGCCAGCTCGATGGGCGTGTCTACCTCGGCGACGGGGCCAACAGCGCGATGGTGGTCATCGACCCGGCTACACAGTCGGCCATTGACCTGCCGCTGGGCGTTGACCTAACGGCGGAGCAGCGCGCCCGCGTCGATGCGGTCGGGGCGCTGGGCTTGAAGCGGGTCGGGCCGGAGCGCAGCAACCTGTGGAACCCCATCCACGCCCGCCTGCTCGGTGATGGCTACCGCACCAGCAGCAGTTTTTATGTCCGTTCCACCTTAACCCTGTATCTGCTCGACCTCGTGCTGCCGCCCAGCGGCGGCGATGTGAGCAATGCACTAATCGCCATCGAGGACCATACACGGGGGACATTCACGCTGCGACTGTTGAACGCTGGCGCGCAGCAGATGTTGATTTCGCCCGACGGTGAGAGCCTGTTGATACGCGAGTACAACGAGGACATCGTGACCCGCTACGAACTCGACAGCGGCAACCAAACCCTCAACTTTACGCCCGCGCTGCGGCTCAACCGCTATTCGCGCACCAGCAAAAACCGCGTGCTGGCCTACGATACCAGCGGCAGTGTGATTGTCACCGACTTCCAACGCATCAGCGCCGACAACGCCCAAATCATCACCCAAGACCTCGCCTATTCGCGCAGCTATGACCGCTTCTACTTCGCGCCGGACAACCGAACGGTCATCACTATGGCCGGTAGTGAGTGGCGGCAGTGGGACGTGACCACCGCCGAAGTGCTGCGCCGTGAGGTCATCACCAGCAGCGGGTCATTGGTTGCCACCGCCGCCAGCGGGACGCGCCTGCTCTACGAGTATTACGTCAACGACACCATGGGGATGGAGGTGGTTGACCTGACAGCTGGCGATGTCGTGCGCGAGAGCATCGTGTTTGAGAACATCACCGGTCACAACATCGAACGGGTCATCCCCAACCGCGATTGGACATCCTTCTTGGTGGTCTACTCGGTCAACAGTTATGGCCCGTACTCCCCCGGCAACCAGCTTGCGATGTACAGCATGGGCGAGGGCAAAAAATGGGTCATCGCAGGCGACGACCTGCCGACTGCCAGCGGGCGCAACTATGTGTGGGTAGACAATGAGACCATCGGCGTCATCGGCAGCGCCGAGCACGGCGACATCCCGCCCCGCGTCTACGGCGTGCAGTATGCGCCCAGCGGCCTGCCCGCCTGTTTGGTCGAGCGCTTCCCAGACGCCGACATCGTACTGGCCGAGCTATGGGAGTTCTTGGTCTGGAAACACCGCCACGATTACATTGACCGGCTGACTGAGACAATTTGCGCTGCGCCGCCCGCCAGCGTTGAAGAAGCCGCCGCCACGCTCCAGCCCAGTGCGACCCCCTTCATCTTCACCGCCACGCCGATTGCGTCCGGCGACCTGCCCGCCTGTTTCGCGGCGGTGTTCGGCCAGACGGAAGCCGACCTATACCTCGCCCGCTGGCAGACTCTGACCGACGGCCTGACCGCCGCGCAGACCGAAGAACTCGCCGTCCGGCTGTGCGAGGGCATCCGCAGCGGCGGCGGCTACGGCAGCATCCGCCCGCCCCAGTTTGTCATGCTCATCGACGCCGAAACCGGCGTGCGCGCTGCCGGGGCCTATGAGCCGCCGCTGGTG
>JALONW010000358.1 GCA_025454725.1 Anaerolineae bacterium | reverse complement strand
CTCCCGGCCTTCCCCGCCCCGGACCGCATCCCGGCGGGTCTCTGCACCGGCTCGGACGTGAACATCGACGCAGGTGACATCCTCTACGTCGGCCCCGACACGTCCGGCGAGGCGAAAAACGGCACGCTGACCGCGCCGTACAACAGCCTGTCCTACGCCGTCCGCCTCCAAGCCGAGAAGCCGACCGGCAACCTGTGCGTGATTGTGCTGCCCGGTGAACTGGTGACGCCGTTCTACTTCAACCAGCCGCAGGGCGTGAACATCTTCGCCTACAACAACGTGAGCAGCGGTAGCTACGACGCCACCGAGGTCACCGTCAACAACGTGTATGAAGGGCGCGAAAACAACCTCGCCCAGCGCCGCCGTGCCGGTATCGTGGTCGAAAACACCGACAACTGGCGCTGGCAGGGCTTCAGCTTCACCGGTTCGGCCTCTTACTTCGCCACCTCGCCGCGTCCGCAGGTCATCGCGCTGGACGACGCCCAAAACGCGGTGTTCGCCAACAACGCCATCCGCGCCTTCCCCACCAATCTCCAGTCTATTGCGCTGGTCGAGGTGTTCAACGGCTCGAACGGCGTGCAAATCAGCGACAACAGCATCCGCAACATCCGGGGCAGCAGTATGCCCGGCCTGATTATCGTGCAGGACAGCGGTACAGCGCTCGACCCGGTGGTCATCAACAACAACGAGATCGTCAACAACGAGAACAACTCTGGCTTGTGGGTCTTCGCCAAGTCGCTGACCGCACCGTTCCCGCCCATCAACGCGGTCATCGTGCCGTTCGTCCCCATCATCCATACGCTGGACAGCCACACGCGCATCCAGAGCAATACCTTCACCGGCAACAGCGCCGAGGCGCTCATCCAGTTCGCCACGCGCTCGAAGACCGCCCCATTTGTGACGGCCATCGTCGGCAACGTGATTGTCAACAACACCATCCGCACGTCCGAGGACAACTCAGCGTCGATTATCCACGGCTTCCACGGCCCGCTGCTGTACGTCATCAACAACACCATCGCCAACAACGATGTCCAGTCGGCCTCGCCCTATAACCTTCTTATTGGGCGCGGTGACAACGACGAAACAGCCACAGGATTAAATGGCAGTCCTGATTGGGATGGAAGCTTAACATCAACGCAAGCTGAGTTCGAAATTCACGGCAACTTCATTTACAACAACGGTCTAGGTCAGCTAACCGGTGACTATCAAACCGGTTTCGGTGGCTTCGGCGCGGTTGCCTGTGACTCTACAAGCAATCCAGCAGAAAATGATAACGCTGGCGCAACTCGCAACTGGCTCTATGGACTAAATTCAACCGTCGGCGCTGGTAGCTGCACCAACAGTTTCAGCAACCCCGCCAACGCCAACATCACGAAGAATCCGCTTGAGCGCGACGGCAGCGGTCAGCCCATTCCCGCCAGCCAGTATATCCAAGGCGGTCCCGACGATACCGACCCGCTGTACTATGCCTTTATCGGCAACCCGGCCAATCAGCCGGACGGCGTGGACGACGGCTTCGACTCGCTGGTCGTCAGCACCTTCCCAGCCTTCGCCGCTGGCCGTGACGCACGCGGCGTCCCCCGCCGGACCGACGGCGACGGCAACAGCAGCATCCTAATCGACATTGGTGCATTTGAGACGGCAGGTCCCGGTTTCGTGTTCTCGCAGGTCACACCGCCCAACGGCGCGGTGCTGTCCAACCTCGATACCCCATTCGTGTGGAGCCAAGCCTCGTTGGCGACCAGCTACACGGTCGAGTTCCGCCGCGTGGTTGGCGACAACCCCATCACCTTGCTGACCTTGAGCAATCTGACGGCTGCCGCCAGTGATGATGAACTGTTCTGCGACGGCGTGCTAGGCTGCACCCTGACGCTCAACCAGACCAACAAAGACATCCTGCTCAACAGCGGCGGTGGTTCATTCCGCTGGACGGCCTACGCCTCGGACGGTGTGGCGCTCATCCCGGCGGGCAACTCGCCCTTCCGCTTCACGCTACCCGACGGTATCGCGCTGCCGCTGCTCAACCCCGGCTTCGAGATTCGGGGTCAAAATGCCAAGTTCGCGGCCAGTTGGACGTTCATCAACAAACAGGGTCCAGACCGCCGACGCTGCGGCCTCGGTCTGGGCGCGAACGGCTCGAACTGCTCGCTGCGCCTCGCGGCTGCGCCAAACGTGCCACCCACAATCGTGAACCAGCTCATCCGCCCGGCCAACCCCGGTGACTTCGGTCAGCGCGGCGATACCATGACACTGACGGCCTACATTCGCCGCAACAGAATCCCTGCAAATGCAGGTGTCGTTCGGGTCGTGGTCTTCTACGCACCGGGCGTCAAAGACAATATCCGCATCCGTCTGCCAAGTGGTGGCCGTGACACATGGGAGGCCGAACCCTACACCGCCTCGATTGTGCTGCGGCGTGCGCCCATCCGCATCAAGGTGGTCGCCGTCCTCAATGGCACACGTGGCAGCTTCTACATGGACGACATCAGTGTGACGCTCAAGTAGAAACCGCACCACACCCAAAACAGCCCTTCCCCGTTCTGGGAGGGGCTGTTTTTTTGTTCCATCTGCAGGGCGCGCTGTGGAATCGCTGGTCTTGCGCCCGGCGCGTTATAATCACGGTCTGCGCGGTTCCGCTTGGCTCGGCGGCACGCAGTTCAAAACCCGTTTACGTGAAAAAGGTTGTTTATACCCATGTTTGATACCCTGCCCAAGACCTACGACGCCATCAAAGACTGGACGTGGGAGCAGTTCGTGCCCTATTTTGAAGACCTCAAAGCGCGTGACCTCAACGCCGAAACCGCCGACGCTTTCCTGCGCGACTGGTCGCACCTGCAAGAGGCCATCGGCGAAATCCTCAACCGGGCACGCATCATCACCACCCAAAACACCGCCGACGAGGCCGCCGAAGCGCACCTTCGCACCCTGATGCAGACGCTGTATCAACCGGCGGCGCAGGCTGAGAACGCCCTCAACGAAAAACTGCTTGCCAGCGGCATCCAGCCCGACAACTTTGAACTGCCGCTCAAGCGGATGCGCGCCGAGGTGCAGTTGTTCCGCGAGGAAAACCTCCCGCTGCAAATCGAGGAGCAGAAGCTCGGCATCGAGTATGGCAAGGTTACCGGCGCGCAGGTCGTCCAGTGGGACGGCGCGGAAGTCACGCTGGTCGAGCTGATGAAGTCGTTCCAAGACCCCGACCGCGCCCGCCGTAAGGCCGCCTTCGATTTGTTCGCCGGGCGCTGGCTGGAAGACCGCGAGAAGGTCAACGACATCTGGAAGCGCGTTTATCCCATCCGCACGCAGATGGCGAAAAACGCCGGGTTCGACAACTACCGCGATTTCCGCTGGATGCAGTTCAGCCGGTTTGACTATGCCCCGGCGGATAACGACACCTTCCACCGTGCGATTGAGCAGGTGGTTGTCCCAGCGGCCAAGCGTGCCCGTGAGCGTCACCGTCAAGCGCTCAAGCTGGATGTGCTGCGTCCCTACGACATCGACTCGGACTCGACCGGCCTGCCGCCGCTGCGCCCGTGGAAGGACATCGATGACCTCGCCGGTAAGGCCGAGTCGGTGTTCAACCATGTTGACCCCGAACTCGGCGCGTATTATTCGACCATGCGGCGCGAGGGTCTGCTCGACCTGCCCAACCGCAAGCACAAAGGCCCCGGCGCGTACTGCTCATCGTACCCGCTGACGCGCCGCCCGTTCGTGTTCATGAACGCGGTCAACACCCGCGGCGACATCCGCACGCTGCTGCACGAGATCGGCCACGCCTTCCACAACTTCGAGACGATGGAAAACCTGCCCTACGCCCACCAGCGCGATTACCCCATCGAGTTTGCCGAGGTCGCATCGATGGCGATGGAGCTGCTGGCCGCGCCGTACCTGACCCATGAATTCGGCGGCTACTACGCCCCGGCGGACGCCGCCCGTGACCGCATCGAACACCTCGACCAGATTTTGCAGTTCTGGCCGTACATGGCGATGGTCGATGCCTTCCAACTGTGGGCATATGACGGCACGGGGCGCGCCGCCGACCCCGCCGCCTGCGACGAAAAATGGCTCGAACTCAAGGAGCGCTTCGAGCCGGACATCGACTACACCGGTTATGACGACTACAAGGCGACCGGTTGGCACCGCAAGCAGCACATCTTCCGCTACCCCATGTACTACGTCGAGTACGGGCTGGCGCGCTTGGGGTCGGTGCAGGTGTGGGCCAACGCGCTGAAAGACCAAGCAGGCGCGGTCAAGTCGTACCGTCAGGCGCTGGCGCTGGGCGGCACGGGGACGCTGCATGAGCTGTTCGGCGCGGCGGGCGCAAAATTCGCCTTCGACGCCGACACGCTGGGCGACGCCGTGCGCCTGATTGAATCGACCATCACCAACCTCCAAAACGTCAACTAGGCCGGGGCTGTCGCTGGTGTCG
>JALONW010000357.1 GCA_025454725.1 Anaerolineae bacterium | reverse complement strand
CTGCCGCTGGGGAAGGTCACGGACGGCCCCATCGCCGGGGCGACGAAGTTAACCGTCACACCCGCAGCAGGTGAACTGTCGCTGTTGCTGACCAGCGCCACGAGGTTGGCGGCGTAGGCCGTATTGACCAACGCGCTCTGGCCGTCACCGGCGCTTACGCTGATGGTGGTCGGGCAGTTGGGGACGGCTACGGTGGCGACGTTGCTAAAGGCATCGCCCACCGTGTTAAATACGCGGATGCGGTAGTCGTAGCTTGCGCCACAGCCGACCGTATCGGCGTAGCTGTTGGCCGTCACACCGAGGGTGGCGAGCGTCGTCCACGTCGAATCTGATGACAGCTTGCGCTGCACGTCCTGCTGGTCGCCGAGGTTGGCGCTGGCCGTGCTGGTCCACGCGAGGTTCACGGTGGTCGGCGCGACATAGGTGGCGCTCAGGTCGGTAGGGGCAGCCGGGGCAACCGCGCCGTTGCTCAGGGCAAACGTGGCGGGGGGCGCCAGCGCTGGGATGATGTTGGCGGTCACGCTGTAGCTACCGACCACGCCGTTGGCCGAAACCGTGACGCTGGCTTGGCCGGTCATCAGGTTGGTCAGGACGGGGTTAGCGCTGGTGAAGCTGGCCGATGCGCCAGCACCGGGCGCGGTGTAGGTCACAGGCTCACCGGGGACGGTGCGACCGAGCGCGTCGGTGACGGCCACCACCAGCGGCGCGCCGAAGGCGGTGCTGACGGCGGTGTTCTGCGGCGTACCGCTGACCACCGTGATGCTGGTGGCGGTGTCGTAGTCGGTGATGTCATAGACTGCCGCAATATCGAGCTGACCGCCCGCGCCGCCGCTGGTGGCGAGGCGGATGTTGTCGATGTGCGCGACCATGTTGCTGTAGCTCTGGCCGTTCTTCTGGCCGAACACGAACGCGAAGCCGCTGCCTGTGCCTTCCGTGGCTGTCGTGCCGTTGCAGCCCGCGACCGGGTTGACGACGCGCAGGTCACCGACCGTCAGGCCGCCCTCGACATCGGGGCGAACGGTTTGGTTCATCATATTGCGGTAGTTCAGCACGCCAGAGTTGAGGCCGAAGTTGCCCGGCAGCGGGCTGCGGATGGCGAAGTTCCACAGGCGGGTCGAATCCGGCGCAGCGAGGTCGCCAGTATCTTCCCATTCGCCGAGGACGTAAGGCGCGCCCAGCGAGCCGTTGAAGACGAGGATGCCGTCGTCCGTGGGGAGCCATTGGCCGTCGTCGTTCATGTCGAAGAAGATGTTGACATACGGGAGCAGGTTAGGTGTGGCATCCTCGGCACCGATGGCCGACAGCATGGCGCTGTAGCCGAGCTGGTCGAGGTCACGCAGCGTCATGCCGACCAGCGCCTGCGTGCCGATGAGGGTCTTACCGCCCGCGCCGGTGCAGCCTGCCGGGTTGCCGCCAATCGTGCCTTCCGGCGCGCCGACGTAGAACTGGAAGCTGGCATACCCCGCGCCGGGAGCGGCGTTGGTCGTGCGGGTGATGCTGCCCAGCGGGTTATCGGTGTCGGAGTTGGTGTCGTAGTAGTCCACGCGCCAGAAATCACCGACCATGCCGGCCAAGCCCTCGACATCATCCGCGAAGACCTTGACCGGGGCGAGGGTGGCTGTTGCGCCGTTGGTGAAGGTGGTGCTGACGGTGGCCGTGCCGGGCGCGACCGCCGTGACATCGACATTGTAGCTGCCCGCCGTGGCGTTCGCCGTGGCGTAGAACGTGACCGTGCCGCTGGCGTCGGTGACGGTGGCGGTGGTGTTGGCGAAAACTGCCGATGCGCCCGCACCCGGCACGCTGACAGTCGCCTGCGCGCCAATGTCGGCCAGCACGCCAGTGGAGTCACGCAGTTCAACGACCAGCGGGGCGAACGATGTGTTCACCGGAGTGGTCTGGTTGCCGCCGCTGAGGATGGTCGCTGTCACCGGGTCACCCACCGCGTTCACGTTGGCGGTGAACGACACTGGCGACGCGCCGCCGACCATCAGGTAAACCCCGTCGATGAAGCCGACGTACTGGTCCCACGGTGTGCCGGACTTCTGGCCGACGGTGATGACGAGGCCGCTGCCGGTTCCCTCTTGGCTGTCACCAGCCGAGCAGCCGGGGTCAGGGTTGACGATTCGCAGGTCGCCGATGGTGGTAGCAGTAGGGTCGAAACCCGCACCGCCGACCGGCTGGGCGATGACCTCGCTCCACAGGTCAACCGTGTTGGGCGTAAACAGTCCCATGCCCGGCAGCGACTGGGCGGCGTAGTGCCAGCGCCCAGTCTCACCCACGCCAATGGGCAGGTTGTCGTACCACACCGTGTCGAGGGTCGGGTTGCCGAAGGTGTAATACGGCTCGTAAATCAAGATTGAGTCGGCTGCGCCGCGCCAAATGCCGTCACCGTTGCGGTCAACGAAGATGTTGATGTAAGGGGTTAGGGCAGCGGCGGCGGGGACGCCGCTGTTGCTGTCCACCAGATACGAGTAGCCGAGGCTGGTCAGTTCGCTCAGGCGTGTGCCTTCAAGCTGGGTGGTGCCGAAGAACGGCTTGCCACCTAAGCGGGTGCAGCCGCTGCCGTCCGTGCCGGGGCCGCTGTCGAGGCGTAGGGCGGTGCTGCCGTAACCGGGCAGCAGGGTTGGGGGCGTCGCAATCGTCACGGTCGGGTCGCCGCCGACGCCGGGGCCGTCGGTGTCGAAGTAATCCACCGACCAGAAGTCGCTGGCGTCACCGCCTAGGCCGTTGATGTCGGCCAGCGTCACGCTGGTGGTGTAGGGCAGCGGAGCCGCCGTCACTGGGACGGACAGCACGCTGAGGGCGAGGGCGGCCAAAATCACCACCCTCAGCACCTTAAAGGTGAGGGTTCGACTGGTACTCAAGATTTGAAACTCCTTAGCAAATATTTAGTTGTAATGGGCGTTTCCCAAGACAATGCTGCCGCTAGTATAGTCTCCAGTGTGGTCTAATAAAATGAGAAATGAGCGCGTGTGACAAAAGTCGTACCTTCTCGCCTGTGAAGTTATTGTTAAGTTTGTTTTTGTTACATAAAAAGTCAGATGAATTCATCCAGACGCAAAAACGCGCCGGGAGCTTTCATCTGCCCGGCGCGTTCTGGGTTGGTGGGGGTTAATTGGTGGCGTTGAGCTGTTGGTCGCGCACCAAGACGTTGTGCGCGCCGCCCTCCACAATACTGACCGACGAGACCAGTGTCAGGCGCGCATTCTGCTGAAGGTGCGAGATGGTCAGGCTGCCACAGTTGCACATGGCCGACTTGACCTTGCTCAGGGTGACCGCGAGGTTGTCGCGCAGGCTGCCCGCATACGGCACATAGGCATCGACGCCTTCCTCGAACGAGAGCTTGGCCTCACCGCCGGAGTCGTAGCGCTGCCAGTTGCGGGCGCGGGCGCTGCCTTCGCCCCAATATTCCTTCATGTGGTTGCCGTTGATGACCACCTTGTTGGATGGGCTTTCATCAAAGCGAGCGAAGTAGCGGCCCAACATACAGAAATCGCTGCCCATCGCCAGCGCCAGCGTGATGTGGTAGTCGTGGACGATGCCGCCGTCTGAGCAGATTGGGATGTAGACGCCAGTCTCCTCGAAATATTCATCGCGTGCTTTGGCGACCTCGATGACGGCGGTGGCTTGGCCGCGCCCGATGCCCTTGGCCTCGCGGGTGATGCAGATTGCGCCGCCGCCGATGCCGACCTTGATGAAGTCTGCGCCCGCCTCGGCGAGGAAGCGGAATCCCTCGCGGTCAACGATGTTGCCCGCGCCGATTTTTACCCGTTCGCCGTACTTTTCGCGCACAAAGGCCAGCGTCCGCTTCTGCCACTCTGAAAAACCCTCCGATGAGTCGATGCACAGCACATCGACACCCGCCTCGACCAGTGCCGGGATGCGCTGCTCATAGTCCCGTGTGTTGATGCCCGCGCCGACCACATAGCGCTTGGAGCTGTCCAGCAGTTCGTTGACGTTCTCTTTGTGCGCGTCGTAGTCCTTGCGGAACACGAACGACACCAGCCGTTGGTGCTTGTCGATGATGGGCAGCACGTTAATCTTGCGCTCCCAGATGATGTCGTTGGCCTCGCTCAGGCTGATACCGTCTTCAGCGTAGATAATCTTTTCTAGCGGGGTCATGAAGCTGGACACCTTGGTCGCCTTGTCCATACGGCTGACGCGGTAATCGCGGCTGGTGATGATGCCGACCAATTTCCCGGTCGATGTGCCGTCGTCGGTGACGGCAACGGTCGAGTGGCCGGTTTTTTCTTTCAGGCGCACAATGTCGGCCAGCGTGTTGTCGGGGTGAACCGCCGAGTCGGTGATGACGAAACCGGCCTTGTAGCTCTTGACACGCCGCACCATCTCGGCCTGCTTCTCGATGGACTGCGAGCCGTAGATGAACGAGAGTCCGCCCTCACGCGCCAGCGCAATCGCCATGGTGTCGTTCGAGAC
>JALONW010000037.1 GCA_025454725.1 Anaerolineae bacterium | reverse complement strand
GACGGCGGGCGGGAGGAATTGGTCGTAGTAGAGCTGCGAATACGGCGCACCGTTACGCACCTCGACGATGGTCTCCATGACTTCGTTGCCTTCCAGCGCCACTTCGGCACCGATGACGGTGGGGACAACCCACATTTCCGCCGCCGCCGTCTGGACTTCGAGGCTGGTGATGTACTTCAGGAAATCGACCGTCGCATCGGGCGCGTTGACGCCCACCGCGAAGCCGTCGCCGCCGCCCAGCACGTCATCCGCGTTGCCGAGGCCACCTTCAACCACCGGGAACGGGAACCAGCCGAGGTCATCACCGATGCCGCCGTTTTGGCTGTTACCGACCTGCGAACCGGGGGCCCACTGACCCATCAGCTCCATCGCCGCGAGGCCGTCACCCATCAGGCCGGACTGCTGACCGTAGGTCATCGCCAAGTAACCGTCTTGGAACGGCTCCGCCGCCACCAACTCCGCGAGATACTCACCAGCCTGCACGAACGGCTCATCGGCGAACGACCCTTCACGGCTGTAGGCGCTCAAGAAGGCGTCACCGCCGCCGAGGCGCAGCGCGAGGTAAACCCACCAGAAGTGACCGGGCCACTTGTCCTGCTCACCCAGCGCAATCGGGGTGATACCAGCGGCCTTGAGGGCTTCGATGTCCTCAAGCAGCTCGTCCCAAGTAGCGGGCGGAGCATCGATACCGGCCTGCTCGAACAGCGCCTTGTTGTAGAAGAAGCCGACCGCGCCCCAGTTCCACGGGACACCGTAGTACGCGCCGTCTAGGCCGTACAGTTCCAGCGCGGCCTGTGCCGAGAAGGAATCCTTCCATTCGCCTTCCAGCTCCGGCGAGATGTCCCGCACGAGGCCAGCATCGGCAAACTGCCACAGCACGCCGCCGCCCCAGCTCTGGAAGAGGTCAGGCGGGTCGCCCGCCTGCATGACGGTCACGAGGCGGCTTTTGAACGCCTCATTCTCAAGGATGGTGATTTCGATGGTGACGCCGGGGTTGGCCGCCATGTAATCATCGGCGACCTGCTGCCAGAACGCGGCTTCGTTTTCGTTCGTGTTGATGTGCCACCAGCGGATGGTGACTTCTTCTTGCGCACCGGCCACGCTCAAGGGGAGAGCGAGCGCAACCAGCAGCGCCATGACTGCCAAAATTCGTTTTGTCATCGGTTCTACTACTCCATACAGAAACAACGGGCAAATAGGTTTAGGTAAATCGGACAATTTTTATCGCCTAATCCGGCACCACCCCCTTTCAGGGCAATTTTGGGCTTACGAGTTGTGTGTTTGTTTCACCCCTTCGGGCGACATCATGCGCGGCGCAGACGTGCTTTCGCGCAGGATTAACCGGGTTGCCAGCGTCAGATTACGCGGGGGCTTGTCGGGCTGCTCAATCAAGTCCAGCAGCATCCGAACCGAAACACGCCCCATCTGGTCGAGCGGCTGGTGGATAGTGGTCAGGCGCGGATGCACCATGACGGAGTGGGGAATATCGTCAAAACCGATGACCGACACATCATCGGGGACGCGCACGCCGCGCTCACCCGCTGCCTGAAGCACGCCAAAGGCCATCAGGTCGTTGCTGGCGAAGATGGCGGTCGGCGGGGTCGGCAGACCGAGCAGGTGGTGGCCGCCGGTATAGCCGGTCGGCTGGAAGAAATCGCCGGAGTAAATAAGGTCATCATCCAGCGGAATATTATGGTCTGCGATAGCGGCCTTGTAGCCTTCCAAGCGCTCTACACCGCTGGCGAGGTCCATACGCCCAGTGATGATGCCGATGCGGCGGTGGCCGAGACTGATCAGGTGGGTGGTCGCGTCGTAAGCGCCCTGCCAGTTGGTGGCGTAGACGGTGTTGCTCTTGTGGGTCGCGTCGTACTGGTCAACCAAGATGTAGGGGAACATGCGGTCTTGGAGCGCCGCGAGGTAGTGGTCTGGGACGATGGGCACAACCAGCAGCAGGCCATCACACAGGCCGTTGGCGACCGTGTTGACGAACTGGGTCTCTTTTCCAGCGTGCTGGTGGGTGGTGTACAGCATCAGGCTATACCCCTCTTTGTTCAGCTCCTCGTCAATGCCGCGTGCGACCTCTAGGATATAGCCGTTGTCCAACGCGGGGACCAACACGCCGACCACCTTCGAGCGACCACCCGCGAGGCTGCGTGCCTGAACGTTGACCACATAGCCCAGCCGGTCCGCCGCCGCCAGCACCTTCTCGCGGGCGTCGTCGCTGACGTGTTCAAACCCACTCAGCACCCGTGAGACGGTCGAATACGAGACGCCGGACTCGCGGGCAACGTCTACGATGGTGACGGCTTGGGTCTTTTTACGGGGACGGTTAGGCGGCTGGTTCATGAAAATTTTCTGCAAACGCTTGCAAACAATAGCGGACAAAAACGCCACAATAGGCGTACTAGTTTTAAGGTTTGCAGGGGTCCCTTGTACCATTTTGCACAAAGGTTATCTGCAAACGCTTGCAAGTGAAGTTAACACTGGATGTAAAACTTGTCAAGAAATTGGGGGCGGATTTTTATGAGAATCGTACAAAGGGTGTTACAGGGCATGCCCTATTCACCCAACCCCACAATACGCTTATAGACTTCTGCTTACTTAAAAATCGAACATCCAACCGTGCGGCTGGATGTTCAAGAGGGTTTTTAGAGATGGGCCCACTAGGATTCGAACCTAGAACCAAGCGGTTATGAGCCGCGCGCTCTGCCGTTGAGCTATAGGCCCGGCAGCCTGTGGGCGGGAACGCCGATGAGCGGGTAATGGGATTCGAACCCATGACAAAACCTTGGAAGGGTTTTGTGTTACCACTACACCATACCCGCATGTCGGGGTGGCCGGACTTGAACCGGCGGCCTCACGCTCCCAAAGCGTGCGCGCTGCCAACTGCGCCACACCCCGCTCATGACGACCTATCATACCACTGAAAAGTCGCCCTGTAAACATCCGCAAAATTGGGGTTTTTCTGCGACGCCTTAGACAGTCAGCGCAGCGGGCTGGACCAATCCGCGCCGCACCATGAAGCGCTCGATTCGCACAAGGGCACGCTCGATGTCTCCATAGGAGGCGGTGTAGCTGGCACGGATGAAGCCCTTCCCCGATTGGCCGAACGCACTGCCGGGGATGACCGCGACACGTTCTTCTAATAAGAGCGCCTCACAGAAGGCTTCGTCATCCATACCCGTGTTGGCAACCGACGGGAAGGCGTAGAACGCGCCCCGCGGCTCGAAACAGGTCAGCCCCAGCCGATTGAACCCCTCGACAATCAGACGACGGCGGGCATCGTAGCTGGTGCGCATCCGCTCTACATCGTCTTCACCATGGAGAATGGCTTGAAGCGCGGCAGCTTGTCCCATCGTCGGCGCAGACATAATAAGATACTGATGCAGCTTGCGCATCGCTTCCATGATGGGCGCGGGCGCGGCGGCGTATCCAATGCGCCAGCCAGTCATAGCGTAAGATTTGCTCATCCCGCTGAGGAGGATGGTGCGCTCGCGCATCCCCGGCAGCGAGGCGAAATTGACGTGCTGGACGCCGTAAACGAGGCGTTCGTAGATTTCATCTGAGATGACCACGAGGTCGTGGCGCTCGGCGACGGCGGCGAGGTCGGCCATGCGCTCTGGTGACAGCACCGCGCCAGTCGGGTTGTTGGGGTAGCTGATGAGGATGGCTTTGGTGCGCGGCGTGATGCGCGCTTCGAGGTCGTCCGCCGTCACCTGAAAATCGTTCTCGGCGCGGGTGGGGACCATCACGGCCACGCCGCCCGCCATCTCGACGGCGGCAGGATTAGCGACGAAGCACGGCTCCACCACCAGCACCTCATCGCCGGGGTCGCAGATGGCCTTGAGCGCCAGCCAGAGCGCCTCGCTCACACCAACCGTCACCAGCAGCTCACAGCCGGGGTCGTAGGACACGCCATATCGCGCCGAAAGCTGACCAGCGATGGCGCGCCGCAGCTCAATCGTGCCGCTGTTGCTGGTATAGGCCGTCTGACCGTTCAAGATGGCGTCTGCGCCCTTCTGGGCGATATGGTCAGGGGTTGCAAAATCCGGTTCACCGATGCCGAGGGTAATCACATCTTGCATGGTGGCCGCGATGTCGAAGAAGCGGCGGATACCGGACGGGCGAAGCTGTTGGACGTGCTTGGATACGAAGGTTCGCATGGTGGCGTTGACGTTTCCGTTGCGGGGTTAAGGGGGTGCCGGTGTCGGCAGGCACAACGCCTCATGTTACTCCCGTCCCTCAGCCCCGTCATGGGGCGCAGCGGCGCAAAAAAGCCCCGCGCTTTCCTACATTGTGTACGAAAACGCGGGTCATACAGCCAGACGAGGCTAGTCTACGCGCTCGCCGCTGACCCAATCGACGGCAAAGCAGATGGCGGTCTTCTGGGTATCGCCCACGTCCAGCTTAATGAAGCTGGGGACGACCACAACCTCAATCCCGCCGCGCTGGTGCAGGAAGTCGATGGCAATGATGATGGACTTGACGGCCTGATTGACCGCCTGTGCCCCAATGGCGTGGACATCGACCGCGCCGTCAAGGCGTATGGTATTGGCAATCGCGCCCGCGACATCCTTCGGATTTGACTCCGAACCGACGCGCAGGGGCTTACGGTGGGCAGGTTGAGAGGGTTGGTTGGTTGGCATATCAGACATAGGTTGTTTGGTTGGTAGCTTTCCAAAACTGTTTGACTACACTATGAACCATTCTAATCCAATCGGTATGATAAATACGAGTTCAGTTTAAGATTGGTCGTCAGGTTTAATACGAAAATCCCGGATTTGGGTTAAAACCAAATCTTCCCGTGCGTGTAAAACTTATCCCAATGTTAAAAAGTGACGCATTTCACAAACATTTGGGATAAGTTAAAAACACGCACCCCCGTTCTGGTTTGACGGCTGTTTTAGACCACCCTAAATTTTACTATTTCCCAAACCGCATTATCCCACTTGTAAAACTTTTCCCAACGTAAAAATTTCACGGATTCTGCCACCATCTGCTTGAGGCCGGGGGCAGGATGGGTTATACTGCTTGTTGTTGAACGCAATCAACAGAACGACCTGCCAACCCCGGCAGGGTACCCAAAAACAAACATCGCTATACCGACCAACAAAAGCGTTTTCTCTCGCAGATGCCAGCGCACACCGAGGACGTTCCGGCGTGTCTTATTCGTGTCCCTGTCACCTGCCCGCACCAGCAAGGAACTTAGCACCATGACCACCAATACCCCCACCGACGCATGGGAGACGGCTTACCACCAGCTCCAGCTTCAATTCGACGCCCCAAAGTTTGACACTTGGGTGCGCGACGCCCGATTCTTGCGCTATGAGGGCGGGGTATTCGTGATTGGCGTGAAGAATGACATCACGCGCAACATGCTGCAAAACCGGCTGTACCGGGTGGTCGCTCGCGTGGTGTCCGACGCATGGGGACAGCCTGCCACCATCCAGTTTGAAATTGACCGCCCGTCGGAGCGCGGGGGCAAACCGTCAGCCAACAACAACGACCAGCTCCCGCTGTTCCAATTGTTGGCCGAGCAGCAGGCAGCACAGGAGCCGCAGCCCGACAGCGCCCGCCCGTTCGACGCGCACATGACCTCGCCCGCCATGTCGGCGCTGCCCGAATCGACCCTCAACCCACGCTACACCTTCGAGCGCTACATCGTCGGTGGCGGCAGCCGCATCGCCTATGAGGCCATGCGCTCGGTCTCAGAAGCGCCGGGTCGCAACTATAACCCAGTCTTCCTATGGGGCGGCGTCGGCGTCGGCAAGACCCACCTGCTGCACGCGGTCGGCCATATTTGCCACGCGGCGGGCAAGCGCGTCCTCTACGTTCCGTCCGAGGTGTTTACCAACGATGTGGTCAACGCCGTGCGCGGGCGCACTACCGCTATGCTGCGCGACAAATACCGCTCGGTCGATGTGCTGCTGCTGGACGATGTGCAGTTCATCGCGGGCAAAGAGGCAACCCAAGAGGAGTTCTTCCACACCTTCGAGGCGCTCCACCGCGCCGGAAAACAAATCGTCATCGCCAGCGACCGTCCGCCGCGTGAGCTGACTCTGTTGGAGGAGCGCCTGCGTTCGCGCTTCGAGGGCGGCCTGCTGGTGGACATCCCCGCGCCAGAGCTGGAAACGCGCATGGCGATTATTCAGATGTGGACGCAGGAACACCACCTGCGGCTCACGTCAGCGGTCGTCGGGCGTATCGCCCACTTCGCCCGCCACTCGGTGCGTGAGTTGGAAGGCGCATTCAATCGCATCGTGCTGCACAGCAAGGCCAGCCACCAGCCCATCACGGTCGAGGTCGTGGACCGCATCCTCAACCGGATGGACTCGCCGCGCACCGCCCGCGACATCACCCCTGCTGAGGTGCTAAAGGCCGTCTCGACCGTGTTCAATGTGCCGCTGGCCGACCTGACCGGCAAGAAGCGCACCGCCAAAATCAGCGAGGCGCGCCAAATCGCCATGATGCTGATGCGTGAGCTGACCGACGCGCCGCTATCGCAGATTGGCGACGCGCTGGGTGGACGCCAGCACAGCACCATCATCTCTGGCATCAAACGTGCCCAGAAATCGTGCGAGGGAGAGTCCGGCCTGCGCGCCCTGACCACCGAAGCGCGCGCACTGCTGGTCGGGTAGCCCCAATCTTCCTATTACGTGTCTATCAAAAGGTGCGCCAAAGCGCACCTTTTTGTTTTTACTATCCCTTCTTGGCGAAATGGGGCGCGGCGCTGCGGAACACATCGCGCACCGCATCGATGAGGGTGCGGCCACGCCCGGCAACGGCCACCGACCCTGCCCGCGCCACCAACCGACCCTGTACACGCTGGTCGGCCATCTCAACAGGCTGATAGGTGAACGACAGCGACCAGCCGCTCACAAACACCGCCTGAACCGTATCGACCAAGCGCGCTAGCGACCCGGCGGTATCGGCGTCCAGCCAATCGTCCACATCGTAACGCGCCAGCCCAGTCCGCGAATCGTGGAACTCCCAGTGATGCGCGCCGAGTTCGGCGGACAGCGCCTTCATCGCCTCACCCAGCGAGGTGTGGTCGGCGGCGCGCTCGATGTGCGCGCTCCAGATGGCCTCGACCGCCCAATAGGGCGTCCCGGCGCGCCCACCCACCTCGATGCGGAGGCGGGCATCAGGGCTGTCATGGGCGGCCAAGCGCCCAATCACTGCCTGCCACGCCTGCCAGCCGTGGTCGAACTGCGGCGGCTGGGGTGAGATGATGGCGGTGTTCTGGTTGTCGTCACTCATGCTCATACAGACTCCACGCTAGGAATCGGTCGATGTGGTATTGGGTCATCTGCGCGCCGAGGCCGATGGGCGACACGTCGAATGAGTGGTGTGACCACGGGAGGCGCAGCGCCGCCACCGGCACACGGTGGCGCTGGAGCGCCCAGCGCATCTGCTCACTGTGAATCCAGTGTACCACCCCGTCGCGCTGACCGTGGATAAGCAGCGTCGGGGGGCAGTCGGGGTGGGCGGCGAATAGCGGCGACCCGTCGTGGTAGGCTTCGTAACAGTCATCAGGGTCGCCGCCGAACAACTTCCTAATCGCTGGCCCCGGCGTCGTCCCGATGATGGTCAGGTTGAGCGGCGCGTAGATGCCGATGGCAGCACGCACGGCGGTATCGGCGTGGCTGTCGGTAGCGCGGAAGGCCGCCGACAGCGCGACATGACCGCCGCTGCTGCGCCCCAAGACCGCCAGTCGGTCGGGGTCGATGTTGTAACGGTCGGCGTTGGCTTTCACCCAGCGAATGGCAGCGCGAGCGTCATCGAGCTGCGACGGCCAGCCAGTCTCCTGCACGAAGCGGTACTGACAGTCGATGACGACATAGCCTATCCCAGCAAGATATTCATCGTGTGGGGTGAAATACCACGACTTGTCGCCCAATGACCACGCGCCGGGGTGAAAGACCAGCACCGCAGGGTAACGGTCGCCGCGAACAGGCGGGCGGTTCGGGCGATAAACATCACATTTCAACGGGCGCGATGGGCGCTCGACGTAGACCACATCACGCTCGACCGTCACATCGTGTTTGCGCCACGCGCCGTCCAGCGCCTGCCGCCACGACCACTTCACCGGCGAAACCGGCACATCGTTTGGGATATTATTGGGATAATCTTCCCCAACCATCCGCCGCATCTGCGCGAGGTGGTCACGGCGGGCGTGCGACACGCGCAGCACTGACCATCCCGACAGAGCCGCCCCGACCAGCCCGAACGCCACCACCACGGGCTCACCGGTGTTCATCCCCATCAGCGCCGTGAGCAGCCCGACCAACACCGGATACTGCGGGATTTCGGGCATCGCCATCTGAATTTGCCACGTCCGTTCACCGATGCGCGGCGCGACGTTCAATATCCCCAGCGCCAGCGAGACCAACCCCATCCCCCATGCCACGACATCCCAGACCGTCATAGTTCGCCTTTTCCCATTTCCACTGCGCCCATCGTGGACGCGACGTGTGTATATCCATCCCAGTATACGCATAATTTGCGGCGCGTCAGCCGCCGCGCTATGGCGTGTCCCGCCCCTACTGTGGCATAATCGGGCGCATTGTGAAGACCTTTTTAGTATCTACTCATGACACTGGGCAACCGAAACGGGGGCGGGCGTGGACGCAGCACTGACCGAGCGTAAACCATTGAACATCATCATTACCGGGGCGACAACTGGGGCAGGCCCCAACGTCGTTCGCCGGTTGGTCAAGGCAGGCCACACTGTCGGCGCAGTTGCCAACACCACCGTAGGCGCAAGCCACCTGCGGGAACTGGGCGCGCTGCCCGTCTTCGTGGACGAGACCCGCGCCGCCGAAGTCGCCTCGCTGGTCAAGCTGATGAAGGCCGATGTCGTAGTCGATTTGGGCAGCGGCGAGGCTAACCAAACCGTAGTCAACCTCGGCTGGAACCCCGATATTTTGGCAGGGCGCGCCGCCGCCATCGCTGAGGCTGCCAAATCGGGTGGGGCGCTGCTGGTTCAGGTCAGCCACGCTTTCGTCTATGGCGACCACGGCAGCCATGATGACCATGACAGTCACGGTCACGGCCACCATACTCCCTCCCTGCTCGATGAGACCACCAAGCCCAGCACCGGCGGTCACCCACTGCTCAAGGCCGTGGTGAAGGCCGAAAAAGCCGCGCTCAACGTCGGCGGCGTGGTACTGCGCGCTGGCTACGGCTACGGCGCATCCTATACCGGCTTGCAGCAGGCCAGCGCCGCGCTCAAGACCGGCGGCTCGGTCTTGTCCGGCGACGGGGTGGTGAACTACCTGTATGCCGACGACCTCGGCGAGGCCATCCGCCGCGCCGCCGAGGCCAAGCCCGCTGGCGAAATCTTCAACGTCAGCGACGGCGCGCCCATCACCTGCCACGGTTTCCTGCGCGTGCTGGCGACCGAACATGGCGTCAACCCGCCGGGCAAGCAGTCGAGTTTGTTCGGCATGTTCGGCGGTGGCAAGCCGCTGACCGACCTGCTGGCGCTGTCTGCCCCGGTCAGCACAGAAAAGATTAAGACCGTGCTGGGCTTTGTCCCTGCTTACACCCTGAGTGCTGGTTTTGCCGACATGCTCCTGACGTGGCGCGCCGCTGAAGTACAGTGATGCGTGGTGAGTAGCGAGTGATGAGAGCATGTTTGCAAATACGCGCCTCATTTGCCGCTGGAGGCTAAAGCCTCCAGCTACATGAAGAAGCCAAGCCCACTAAAGGGGCTGATTTTGACTGAGGTGAACCTCGTTTCAGGCGCAAAAGCGACGGGGCAAGCTCCTTTAGTGGGCTTCCCGTCGCAACCGATAGCTTGGGATTTGAACCCAAGCGAATCGCGGCTGAAACCTTGTTAAGAGTTTTTGCAAACATCCTCTAGTTAAAATCCGAAACGGGTTGTTTTATCGTGTGCCATCGGGAACATGCGTAGAGGGCGACTCGATGGGTTACCCCTAACACTAACCTCATCCCTCATCACTCATCACTCAAAACTAAAAAAACGAGAGGAAGCCAATGCCCATCCGCGCCGTGCTGTTTGACCTCGACGATACGCTGATTGACTGGTCAGGGTTCACCGGCAACTGGTACGAGATTGAACCCATCCACCTGCGCTACGTCTATGACTTCATCGTCACAGAAATCGGCGGCCTGCGCGTCAACTCTGAAGGCTTCATCGACGAATTTGGCCGCCGCTCCCTCGAGGCGTGGCGCAACGCCCGCGACACCATGATTTCTCCCCACCTCGGCAACATCTTAGTCGATACGGCGGCATGGCTCGGTGCGCCGCGTGACAAACTGGATGTGGGCGCGCTGATGGACTCCTACCGCTGGTCGGTCGTGCCGGGAACGACTCCGTTCCCAGAGGTGCGCAACATCCTCACGCAGCTCCGCGCCGATGGGCTGCGCTTGGGGATGGTCACCAACTCTTACCTCCCCATGCGGATGCGCGACGCCGAGCTGCGCGGCCACGACCTGCTGGAATTTTTCGACGATAATCACCGTTACAGCGCCGCCGATACCGGCTACCTCAAGCCGCATGTTAACGCCTTTCAGTCTTCGCTGGACGCGGCGGGGGTCAAGCCGTCTGAGGCCATGTTCGTCGGTGACAGCCTGACGGCGGACATCATCGGCGCGAAAGCGGTCGGCATGTGCGCCGTCTGGCGGATGCACGACGCCAGCAGCACCCAACCCGACCTCAGCTCACGCCCCGATTACATCATCCACTCGCTGGAAGAAATTCCCGGACTGCTCAAGAAATTCAACGGCTAGAGGCCGCCCTATGTTCAACGCCATCTCCCTCACCGACCGCAATTTGGTGCTGACCGGCTACACCGGCGCGAACCAACCGCGCACCGCTCAGGCCATCGCTGAACGGTTGGGGATGCCATTCGTCAACCTCGACTTGCTCATCAGCGAGCGCGCCGGGCTTTCGGCCACCGATGACCTACGCGCCCAGTTCGGCCAACGCCATTTGCGCGCCGTTGAATCCGACATCATTGAGGAGGCGCGCCTGCGCCGTCAGACGGTTATCCGCGTCAACGCCCGCACGCTGCTGTACGGGACGCACCTCGCCGCGCTGGGACAGACCGGACCGGTCGTGGCGCTCATCACCACGCTGGACGCGGTGCTGCGCCGCATGCACGTCTCGCTGGGAGGGCGCTACGCCGACCCCAACGAGCGCGCCCGCGAATTAGGTGAGCTGCGTCAGGAATGGGGTATCCGTAACCTCGACGGGCTGGCGCGCATCGATACCACCCACCTGACCAACGAACAGGTCATCGACACAGTGGTCGCGCTCTACCGGGAACGCGCCATCAGCCGGGACTAACCCACGCGCTTGGCTAAGAGGCCAGTGAGGGGAACCCGACGCCTCCCCGACCGCCTGACGACCTGCAGCCAAAACCCGGCTATAATGGGGCGGTGAAACCTGTCCTATCCCTCTAAGCCAGAAGAACCCGCCGCTATGCTGCCCCTCCGCCTCGAAATCAAAAACTTTCTCCCCTATCGCATCCCTGACCCGCTGCTGTTCGACGGCATCCAGATGGCCTGCCTGACCGGTTCCAACGGTGCGGGCAAGTCGTCCATCCTTGACGCCATCACGTGGGCGCTGTGGGGCGAGGCACGCGCCAAGCGCGAGGACGACCTCATCCACCAAGGCCAAAGCGAGATGAGCGTCCAGCTCGATTTCGCGCAGGACAGCCTCAAATATCGCGTGCTGCGCCGCCGCGTCCGCAAGGGCAAGACCGGCTCTGGTGACCTGACTCTGTTCGGCTTCAGCGCCGAGTCCGGCTGGGTCAGCATCAACGAGGGCAGTATGCGCGAGACTCAGCGCAAGATTAACGGCATTTTGCACCTCACACACGACACCTTCGTCCACTCGGCGTATTTGCAGCAGGGCAAGGCCGACGCCTTCACCACGCGCACCCCCGCCGAGCGCAAACAAATCCTGTCGGACATCCTCGGCCTGTCAGACTGGGCGACCTATGAGGAGCGCGCCAAAGAGCGCCTCAAAAAGGTGGCCTCCGAGGTCGATTATTACCAGCGGCGCATCGCTGAAATCGAGCGCGAACTCGCCCGCCGCCCCAGCCTGCTGGCCGACCAAACCCAAGCGTCAGCGCTGGTGGCGGACGCGGAACGGGCGCTTGAACTGGCGCAGCAGCGCCTCGACGCCGTGCGCGACGCCCCCCGCCTGCTCAGTGAGGCACAGGCGCGCCGTGCCGACTTCGACCGTCAGCAGCGCGACGCCATGCGGGAACTTGAACAGGCCAAAGACGAGGCCGCCCGCTACCAAAAACAGATTGACGACTGCGCCGCGCTGGTCTCACAAGCCGACGAGATTACCGGTGGTTACGAGGCGCTTCAGTCAGCGCGCCAGCGCGATGACGCCCTACGCGACAAGCTTGACACGCTCAACGACCTCGACCGACGCAAGGCCGACCTGACCCGTCAGCTGGACGCTGCCCGCTCCAAGCTCGACTCGGACATCGCCCGGTTGGAACAAGCCGTCAGCGAACTGGACGCCGCCGTCAATGCCGACCCCGGCGCAGAACTTGAGGCGCTTCAGGGTGAACTCGACGCGCTGCGCGGCCAAGAGGCCAAGCGTGAATTGTTGATGCGCGAGGAATCGACCACCCGCGAGGAAATTTCGGCGCACAAGGCCAACCTTGCCACGCTGGAAAAAGAGGGCAAAGAGAAGAAACAGCGTTGGGAGACCCTCAAAGAGACCGACTCGGCCACCTGCCCGCTGTGCGGCCAAGAACTCAGCCTCGAACACCGCGACAGCATGGTCGCGGAGTTGGATGCCGAATTGTCCGCCTTCCGCATTGATTACACCACCAGTCGCGACCGCGCCAAAGAACTCGATGCACGCCTCGCGGGGTACAAGCGTGACCTGACCGACCTCGAAAAGGCGCTCAAGGCACTGCCCAGTTTGCAGGAGCGCGCCGGGAAGCTACAAGGCCGCGCCGATTCCGCCGCGCTGGCCGCCGCCCGCCGGGAAGATGAGCGTCAGCGGCTGGACGTGTTAATCACCCAGCGCGACTCCGGCGATTACGGTCACGAGGTGCGCGCCGCACTGGCCGACCTTGACGGTGAGAGCGCCGGGCTGGGCTACGATAAGGGCGAACATGACACCACCCGTCGCACCCTTGACGATTACCGGCGCTATGAGGCGCTCAAGGCCCGCCTTGATACGGCGCTGTCGGCGCTGCCCAACTATGAACAGAGCCGCGATAACGCCCTCAACCGCCAAACCCGCCTCGAATCGCACATCGCTGTGTTGTTGAAGGAAGCGGAGTCGCTGTTGGTCGAGATGGCCGGTTTGGAGGAGCGCGCCCGCACCTACAAGGCGCGTGAGGACGAGATGCGTGTGCAGCACGCCGCCATGTTGGGCGCACGCGACAAGCTCGCCCGCACCCAGCAGGCGCTCGACGCGCTCGACGCCCAGCAGGAACAGCGCGAGGGCTACCAGACCGAACTCGAAACCTTGCAAGAGGAGTCCGGCCTGCTGGAGACGCTCAAGACCGCCTTTGGCAAGAACGGCGTCCCGGCCATGATGATTGAGTCGGCCATCCCAGAGTTAGAGGTGCTGGCAAACGACCTGCTCGCCCGTATGACTGGCGGGCGGATGGCGCTGCGCTTGACCACCCAGCGCGAGAAACAAACCGGCGGCATCGCGGAGACGCTCGACATCGAGATTGCCGACGAAATCGGCACACGCCCGTATGAGATGTTCAGCGGCGGCGAGTCGTTCCGGGTCAACTTTGCGCTGCGCGTCGCCCTAAGTAAGCTGTTGGCGCGGCGGGCGGGCGCGCAGCTCCGCACCCTGTTCATCGACGAGGGGTTCGGCACGCAAGACGAGGATGGGCGCACCAAGCTGGTCGAGGCAATTACCGCCATCCAGCACGAGTTTGACCTGATTATGGTCATCACCCACATTGACGACCTGCGCGACAGCTTCCCGGTGCATGTGGTCATCGAAAAGACCAGCAGCGGCAGCCGTATCGCTGTGCGCTAGGGAGGCATTGACAACACCGCCCGGATTTCTATCGTAAGCAGAGCGATTTTGAGGTGAATGGTTATGCAGCGGTTTACAGGTATATTGGTCGCGTTGGTGCTGGTGACCATCGCATGGGCGGCGGGGACAGAACCCGCACAGGCGCAGAGCAAGCCGATGGTGATGCCGGTCGGCCTTGCCGCTGGCCCATCGACGTGGCTGTTTGGTCAAGCCTACGGCAACACGCCCGGCGCGTTCAACTACGGCGACGAGTGGTACAGCGCGGGTCAGGGCTTACACTTCGGCATCGACCTGAGTATGCCGTGTGGGACGCCGCTAGTGGCGGTGGCCGACGGCGTGGTCGCGTTCGCCGATGACCTCGGTTTTGGCGCGGGGCCGCACAATCTGATTCTGCGCCACGACGCGCTGGGAGTCACCACACTTTACGGTCATCTACAAGGCTACCCGCCCGTCCGCCCCGGCCAGACCGTCGTGCAGGGGGAATTGGTCGGCTACAGCGGCGACCCGGACTCGACCTGTTTTTCGCGCCCACACCTGCATTTCGAGGTGCGCTCGCTGGATTACCAGACCACCTATAACCCAGTCGATTGGATTGAGGCCGACTGGAATGCGCTGGCGCTGGTCGGCGCATACAGCGGCCACCTGTTCCAAGCAGATATGGACAACGCCAGCCGCTGGATGAGCCTCGACGACCAGCCGGACGTGCGCTTCTGGGGTCAGCGCCTCAACGACTACCGTGAAGTCTATCCGCCGCCGAACGGTCAGACCGCCCCGACCAACGCCCAAATCGCTCGTGACCTGCCCGCGCTCGATACCAGCGCGGCATGGACGGTGCGCCAGCTTGGCGGTGAGCAGTGCTGCTGGCAGAACTTCTGGCATCCGACCCAGCCCGACGGCCTATACAGCATCTTCGGCCAAGCCGGGCAGCGCGCCAGCCTGTATGCTTGGGATATGGTCAACAGCCGCCTGGGTGAGGTGGTCGAGTCCGCGCCGCCGTCGCACAAGTCTCCCGATTGGTCGATGGTCATCCGCATGGAAGGCGGCGACGCGGTGCTGACGCGCCAAAGCGACGGGGTGGTCTTCCGCGCCACCACCGGCGGTGAACTTCCCGCGCTCAACCCGGCCAATACCCACCTCCTGTGGGTTGATTCGCCGCCCAGCGTGCCGGGTCAGGCGCGCCCAGCCGCCACCGTCCGCGTGATGGAGATTGGGCGAAACACACCCACCGACCTCCTCAGCGCGCAGGGCGCAAGCGCCCAATGGATTGACGATACCCGCGTGATTGCCACCGTCCCCGGCCAAGACCGCACCACCCGCGTCGTGCTGATTGATACCGTCAGTGGGGAAAACACCGACCTCGGCACGTTCTTCTGGATGCGCGGCTTGAGCGTCGGGCCGGGCGGCCAGTGGGCGCTGATGATTTTGTCTAACCAAGCCGACGCCACCGCGTCGGGGGTTTACGCGCTCAATTTAGTGACGCCCGGCGCACAGCCGACGCTGTTGGGCTGGTTCGGCAGTTGGCGCTGGCGCGACGCCGACGAACTGTACGTCATCCCGATGCAAACGGACTCCGACCCCGTGCAGGCGCTCTATCACCACGACCTGAGAACCGGCACGCTGACTGCACTCAATACACCGCCGTTTACCATCATGAACGGCGATTGGTCGGTTTCCGCGGACGGGCGGCGAATCGCCTTCCGCGAGCTGAACACACGTGAGCTGTCGCTGATGGAACTGCCGTAGGGTTTGAACCCCACCCCCACCGAAAAATTGGCGTATAGTCACCCGCCCAAATTATCTATAAAGTCTAGTAACGCGCCGGG
>JALONW010000356.1 GCA_025454725.1 Anaerolineae bacterium | reverse complement strand
TCCCGGTTGCGCTGGTGCGAGGCAAGGTGGCCGATGGTCGTCCCATAGATTTGGAGTAACTCTGGCTGATAGCCCTGCATCGGCTTCTGGCTGAGAAAGTTATCGGCAGCCATAAACCCGACGAAATCACCGAGGTACAGCAGTGGGACGGAGATATGCCAGCCGCGCCCGACCACTTGCGAACGCTGGTTGTAAATGGGCGCTTGGTCCGATTTAATGAACGGGGTGCGTTTGCCCGCGATGAACGCCTGCACATAGGTGGACTCAAACGACCAGCGAGCATCACGCTCGTCACGCAGGCTGCCTTCCTCGTCTACGCCATACGTCCCGGCCATCATGCCGGTCTCCTGCTCTAGAAACCAGATGCTCAGACGGTCGAACCCCAAGCGCGACACGCCCAGCTCAATCGCCCGGCGGCACAGTACATCGACCGACCCCGCATCACTCAGCTCAAGGTTAATCTCATTGACCGCTTTCAGCTTCTCGCGGAACAGGAAATCGTTATCCTCGCGGCGCGCCAGTTCACGCCACAGCCGCATGGTGGGCGATTGGTCTTCCAGCGCGTAGTGCAGAGCGGCGTCCGGTTCTGCCCCCAACCGACGGCGCAGCACGCGCACCGGCAGATGGATTCCATCGGCGCGGCGGTAATGGCACTCGTAGATGTCCATCTCCATCGAAGTTTCAACATAGCGCGCCGCCGAATGTTCGTCCGACATTATTTCGTAATCTGTCAAATGCTGGCCGACCAAGCCCTCGGCGGGCAGCCCCAACAGGTCACCAGCACGGGCGTTGGCACTGCGGATGAGACCGGTAGCCGCCTCGACCGTCAGGACAGCCTCTCCCTCATACTCGTGCAGATTATCGGCGGCAGCGGCCTCCATCAGGCGCTGGATTCGGCCATATTCGGCCTCAACCGCCTCTAGCTGGCGGATTCTCTCACGTAAAGCGTCTTGTTCGTCCACAGTGTCGCTGCCTTCTGTCGGTGTGAGTTGGTGGGCATTTAACGTAATATAACAACTCATTCGTCATTCAACCAAACCCCAATGGTCTACACCCGCGCTATAAAATCTGGTTTGTCTTCGCTAAAATAGAAATGTTACCGGCAGTAAACTTCAAGGAGACGCTATGGCGACAAAACTCGATGTGTTCGGCGCACGCAGCACGCTGGCAGTGAGCGGGCGAGAAATCGCCTTCTACCGACTGTCCCGTCTCCAAGAACTGGGAATCGGCCACGTTGACCGCCTGCCGCACAGCATTAAAATCCTGTTGGAGAACGCCCTCCGCAACCTCGATAACTTCGAGGTCTCTGAGAACGATGTCAAGAACCTCGCCAGTTGGGACCCCAAGGCCACTGAGCGCCCCGAAATCCCGTTCAAGCCTGCTCGCGTCGTGCTTCAGGACTTCACCGGCGTGCCGTGCGTGGTAGACCTCGCCGCGCTGCGCTCTGCGATGGTCCGTATGGGCGGTGACCCAGCCAAGATTAACCCCAATATCGCGGTAGACCTCGTGATTGACCACTCGGTGCAGGTCGATGCATTCGGCTCTGCCGACGCGCTGCAAATCAACGCCGAATATGAGTTCGAGCGCAACCGTGAGCGCTACGAGTTCCTGCACTGGGGACAGAAGGCGTTCAAGAATTTCCGCGTCGTCCCCCCCGCCACCGGCATCATCCACCAAGTCAATATCGAGTACCTCGCCAAGGTCGTCTTGGAGGGTGAAGACAACACCGCTTACCCCGATACGGTGGTCGGAACCGACAGCCACACCACCATGATTAACGGTCTCGGTGTCCTCGGTTGGGGCGTCGGGGGTATCGAAGCTGAGGCCGCCATGCTCGGCCAGCCCATTTACATGTTGATGCCGGAAGTCATCGGCTTCAAGCTGACCGGCCAGCTCCGCGAAGGTGCGACCGCGACCGACCTCGTGCTGACCGTCACCCAGATGCTGCGCCGCAAGGGCGTGGTCGATAAGTTCGTCGAGTTCTACGGCGCTGGCCTGAGCAAACTCAGCCTGCCCGACCGTGCCACCATCGCCAACATGGCCCCTGAATACGGCGCGACCATGGGCTTCTTCCCGGTCGATGAGGAAGCGCTCAATTACCTGCGTCGCACCGGGCGCGACGAGTCGGTTGTGCAGTTGGTCGAGGCCTACGCCAAGGCGCAGGGCATGTTCCGCACTGATTCCAGCGCCGAGCCGCTGTTCACCGACACGTTGGAATTGGACCTCAGCACGGTCGAGCCGTCACTGGCCGGTCCGCAGCGTCCACAAGACCGCGTACTACTGCGTGAGATGAAGCCGACCTTCCAAGAGGCGCTCAAGGCCCCGGTCGATAAGCGTGGCTACGCCCTCGAAGGCGAAGCGCTGGCGCGCACCGGCAGCGTCGTCAATGGCCACACCAGCGAAATCGGCCACGGCGCGGTGGTCATCGCGGCCATCACGAGCTGCACCAACACCAGCAACCCGTCGGTCATGATTGGTGCGGGCTTGGTGGCGAAAAAGGCGGTCGAGAAGGGTCTGACCCGTAAGCCCTACGTCAAGACCAGCCTCGCCCCCGGCAGCAAGGTCGTCACCGCCTACCTCGACCAAGCTGGGCTGACCCCCTACCTCGACGAAGTGGGCTTCCAGACGGTCGGCTACGGCTGCACCACCTGCATCGGCAACAGCGGCCCCCTACCGACTGAGGTCAGCGCGGCGGTCAACGAAAACGACCTCGTGGCGGCGGCGGTCATCAGCGGCAACCGTAACTTCACTGGACGCGTCAACCCCGATGTGAAGGCCAACTTCCTCGCGTCGCCGCCGCTGGTGGTGGCTTACGCACTGGCGGGTACGGTAGACATCGACTTCGAGACCGAGCCGATTGGCTACGGCAAGGACGGCGAGGCCGTCTACCTGCGCGACATCTGGCCGACCCAGAAGGAAGTGATGGATGTGGTCGCCAGCAACATCACCGCCGAGATGTACCGCGAACAGTACGGCAACGTCTATGACGGCAACCCAATGTGGAACGAAATTCCCTCGGCGGGCGGTCAGGTCTACCAGTGGGATTCGTCCAGCACTTACGTTAACGAGCCGCCGTTCTTCCAAGACATGCCGACCAAAGCCCCCGGCGTCAGCCCCATCAGTGGGGCGCGTGCGCTGGCAGTGTTCGGTGACAGCATCACCACCGACCACATCAGCCCGGCCAGCAACATCAGCACCAACAGCCCGGCGGGTCAGTACCTGCTCTCACGCGGCATCGAGAAGCGCGATTTCAACACCTACGGCGCGCGCCGTGGCGACGACCGCGTGATGCTGCGCGGCACGTTCGCCAACATCCGCATCCGCAACCAAATGCTCGACAACGTGGAGGGCGGCTTCACCAAGTACCTTCCCACCGGCGAGCAGATGTTCATCTACGACGCGGCCATGCACTACCAAGCCGATAAGACCCCATTGGTCATCCTCGCGGGCAAGGACTATGGCATGGGCAGCAGCCGCGACTGGGCAGCCAAGGGTACGTTCTTGCTAGGCGTGAAGGCGGTCATCGCCGAGAGCTTCGAGCGCATCCATCGCAGCAACCTCGTCATGATGGGCGTACTGCCGCTGGTGTTCGAAGAAGGTCAGGGCTGGCGCACACTGGGCTTGACTGGCACCGAAATCTTCACCATCCAAGGGCTGGACAACGACATTGAGGCCGGCCAAAAGCTCAAGGTCGTGGCAAAGGATGAGAACGGCGAAAAGACCTTCACCGTCACCGCCCGCCTCGACAGCCCAGTCGAGGTCGAGTACTACAAGAATGGTGGAATCCTCCAGACCGTGCTGCGGAACTTCCTGAAGCAGTAAGCTCTCGCACTAACTATGTTTAACGAAAAGCGCTCTGCCCAGATAACGGTCAGGGCGCTTTTTTGGCGTCACATCTCCCTAGTATCCATCAAGAAAGTAACAATTCATTTTCCTCGTTGGTGTCAGCGGGTCGGCAAGCCGCCCCCTACACCCAAAAACGGTCGTTCGACCGTGTTGACCTTTGGCCGCCAAGATTGGTCTTTGGTGTAGGGGCGACACTTGCCGACCCGCTGATGGAAAACCTAAACATCGTCCGGTCGGGTAATTATCTTCTTACGGACTACTACCCTAACTTCTTTGACAGCGCCTTAGCGAACTTGACATCGCCGACCGGTTGGACTTCCACGGTCGGCGTGCCATGCCAGACCGCGAACGAGCGTACCGTCGCCGCCACTGCGCTGACCAAATCGGCATCAGCTTTCACCTCGGTTTCAAGATGGACGGCGCGCACCTCAAACCGCTTTTGGGCGCGGTGCGCTTTCGGGTCAAGCCGCCCGACAATCTGCCCCCGGTGCAAAATCGGCAGCGTGAAATAGCCGTACTTGCGCTTCGGCTCCGGCGTATAGACCTCGATTTTATAGTCCATGCCGAACATCTCCAACAGCCGCGACCGATGCCAG
>JALONW010000355.1 GCA_025454725.1 Anaerolineae bacterium | reverse complement strand
CATCGTAGACCCGGAAAACATCGCGCTGGAAGGCCACTCGATGGGCGGCTGGGCGGTGGTGGTCGCGGCGGCACTCAACCCCGACGGCTATGAGTCGGTGATGCTGCAAGGCTCAGCCACCGGCGTGTTTGGCGCGCCGGACGGCACTGCCGAGTTCCCGCGCAACCTCGCGGTCGCGTTCAGCACCTATGAAGAGTTCGCGCCGCTGATGTGGAATGCCGAGACTGGCGCGTCTGCCCCGGCAGGCGACAAAATGAAGGCCGCGTTCGGCACGGACGAAACTGTCGTCGCGGGTCAGCTTTACGGCTCGATTGAGGACGGGACTGCCCGCCTGCTGTACCAACCTGTGACCACCCACCCCGGCGACCACCTCAACAGCGAGGCCATCGGCGCGGCGGTCGATTGGGTGCAGCGCACGCTGGACGGCGGCAGCGACCTCGACCCGGCCAACCAAATTTGGCAGTGGAACGAGATTGGCCGCCTGATTGCCCTCACCGGCATGGTGATGGCGATGCTCGGCTTTGGCGGCGTCCTGACTGAGGCATCGTTCTTCCGTCTGGCGTCGGCTGAACCAGCCCCTGCCAAGCCCGTCACGGGGAACGGTCGCATCGTCAGCAGCATCCTGACCATCGCTATCCCGGTCGTCAGCTACTTCTGGCTTAACCTACAAGCTGCGACACTCATCCCTGCCGCGACGCCGTTGTTCGCGCAGAACATTACCAGCGGCATCATGGTCTGGGCGCTGGGCAACGCTGCCATCACGCTCGTGCTGTTCCTGATTTGGCACTTTGCCGTCAACAGCAAGAACAACCCCACGGCGCTAACCTACGGCCTGACCACCAGCATCCCGGCCATCCTCAAGTGGGCGCTGTTCGCCATCTGCGTGGCGGGTTTTGGCTATGTGCTGCTGGCGCTGTCTGACCTGATTTTCACCACCGATTTCCGCTTCTGGGTGGTCGCCGTCAAGCTGATGGAATCACTGCATTTCCGCATTTTCCTCAGCTACTTGCCGTTCTTCACCCTGTTCTTCGTGATGCTGGGCGTCGCACTTCACGGCCAGATGCGCCCGGCGCAGCCCGTCAGTCTGATGCGGGAGTTCATCGGCAACGCTGGGCTGTTGGTGATTGGCTTCATCGTGCTGTTGGTCATCCAGTATGTGCCACTGCTGGGCGGTGGCGTCCTGCCGTTGGGTGAGCCGCTGCTGACGATTGTCGCCATCCAGTTCGTGCCGCTGCTGACCATCGTCGCCGCGCTGATGACCTACTTCTACCGCAAGACGGGGACGGTCTTCGCCGGAGCATTCACCAGCGCCATTTTCATCACATGGGTGATTGTGGCGGGGCAGGCCACGCACTACGCTTTCTAGACCAATAATCACATGGGCACGATTTTTAAACCATCGCGCCCATGTGATTCACAGCAGAATCAACTCAGCACCCACCCGCCTGCGCGTTGATGATATGGCGGCGGATGACCGCTGCCACCTCGGTCGGATAATCATCAATGCGCGGCTTGACGTGTTCATCTAACAGGGTGAGGTAGCCCAGCGCACAGGTCGGGATTTCTTGGCGCAGCAGTGCGTCAATTTGCGCGCCCAACTCCGGCAAAACCTGTTCAAACCGGCGGTACGGGTCGAGGTTGTCCAGCTTATGGCGGTTTTCAGGCTGCAAGACCAGCGGCAAGACTTGTAACAGGCGGCGCAGCGCGTACATCCGCACGAAAGCGTGCGCGCTGATTTTTTCGCCCCGCGCCCAGCGGCTCACCCCGGCAAATACAATCTGCATCAGGTGGCGCACCGCCGCCCCAGCTTTGACCACCTCGTTCGTCGTCTTAGCAACTGCCTCATCCATGCGCGCCGTGATGTCGGCTTTGTCCAGCACGACCGCGTAATCATTCCCTCTCACCACCGCCAGCTCATCGGGTTCAAACACCGCAAATTCGACCAAGTGACCGTATTCATAGATGACCGTCACGCCGTGGGCGGTCTCACGGTAGTGCATCACCATTTGGTCGGCGTCGGGCAACCACGACAAATCTTGGCGGTACTGCTCTTGCAGCCCCGGTTTGACCACCAAAAACACGTCATGGTCAGACCATTCATCGCGGCGGTAGGCAGCAGCGGCTGAACCGAGGAACACCACGCCCAACACATCCTCAATCTGAGCGGCCTTTTCAATTAAGACTTGGCTGAAGCGCTCGTATTGTTCGGGCGTCATATTAGGCAGGGTCCATCATCGCGCCATGGCCGCCAACCGAATCCGTCAGGCCATGCAGCTTGACCCCGGTCACAGCGTCGTGCGTGCCGCCCGGCGGCGTCATCCAAACGGTGACATCACCCAGTGCGTACACCCCGCGCTCGTCTGCCGCGCCAAATATCGCCTCAAACCGGCGGTTCAGCGGAGTCGGCACGCCCCACGGCGAGTCGGTCACAAAAATTTCGGCGATGCCGGTCGCGCCGTTGGCATGGGTGATCAGCGTCGGGCTGTTGCTGACGCGCAGGGTGCGGTCGGTCAAGTCTTGCATGATGAATGGCAGCGCCTGCCCGTCAATCCACGCCGCCCGCCAGCCCATCTCGACCCCGTCAGGGCGAACTCGTCCGCCCTCGCTGATGTCGCTGACATTCCCGCCGCGATTGCGAATAAGGTCGGCGTCGGCGGGCAGATCGTCGGATGACAAGCACATACCCGCCCAGCCCTCGCCCCGCGCAAACAAAAAGGTGTAATCGGTCGTATCGGGTTTGGGCATCTGGCCGGTCGGGGCCATAAGCTCAATATAGGTTCCATCGGACAGCAAAATCAGGGCGTTATGGGTCGCACCGCTGGCGTGGACACCGCCGGGCGCAACCGTGAAGCCCTGCGCGGTGAAATCGTGGATGGCGGTCTCAAGGTCGTTGACCGCAAGGATGAGATGGTCAAGGCGCAGCATCGGTATATCCTATGGCGTATAGAGGCGAGCGCTGAAATTATACCGCTAAAAACGCAAGCTACCCGGCTCACCAAGGTATAGGCGCTGTACATCGGGATTCGCACGGATAGAGTCGGGGCTGCCTTCAGCCACCAGCGCGCCCTGACTCAGCACGAGGACGCGCTGGGCGACGCCGAACACCACGCCCATATCATGCTCGGTGAACAGCAGCGCGATACCCCGTTCTGCCGCCAGCCGCTCGACCAGCGCGACGGTCGCGGCGGTTTCTTCTGGCGACATCCCCGCCGTCGGCTCATCCAGCAGCATCAGGCGTGGTTTGACGGCCAAGACCAGCGCCAATTCCAGCCGTTTTTGGTCGCCTAGTGCCAGCGTCCCCGCTACGCGACCGGCTTGATCGCTCAAACCGACGCTTGCCAGCGCATCGTCAGCGGCGGGGTCGGTGCGCGCCACACCGAACAGGTCAAAGCCGCGCCCACGCTGTACCATCACCGCCGCAAGGACGTTCTCATAGGCGGTCAGCTTCGGAAAAATGCTGCTGCGCTGAAACGAGCGCGCCAGCCCACGTTTCACCCGCTGATGGGCGTCCAATCGACTGATGTCCTGCCCGTCGAACAGGACCCTTCCGCTGTTGGGGCGAAGCGCACCAGAAATCAGGTTAAACAGGGTTGATTTGCCCGCCCCGTTCGGGCCGATGATGGCGACCCGCTCGCGCTCCTCCACCGACAAGGAAACATTCTGGACGGCGTCTAATCCGCCGAACGCGATGGACAGCGATTCCACAGTCAACAGCATGGTTTAGTCGCCTCCCTGCGCGCTGGCGGCAGTCCGACGCCACTTCTGCACCAACCCGACCAACCCATCGGGCAGCAGCAGCACGAACAGCACGGTGATTCCGCCCAAAATCAGCGGCCAATACAGCGTATAGCGCGTGATGTTGACTTCTAAGAATACCAGCAGCCCACCGCCAATCACCGGGCCAATCAGCGAGTTCATCCCCCCCATCAGGCTGCCGAGGATTGGCTCGGCACTGGTCGCCCAGAACAACATATTCACGGCCACTAGTCGGTTGAGCATCGCAAACAGCGCGCCCGCTACACCGGCAAACGCCGACCCGACCACAAACACCGCCAGTTGCTGACGGCGGACGTTAACGCCGAGGAACTGGGCGCGCTCTGGGTTATCGCGCACCGCTTTGAGCGTCAAAATGAATGGGGCGGCGGCAATCCGCCGAATCAACAGGTAGCACACGATAAACACCAGCGCAACGAACCAATAGCGCGACTGTTCGGTATCCAGCCATGGCGGAACGGGCAGCCCTTGCAAACCATCGTCACCACCGGTCAGGTCGCGGGCTTGGAAGACGAGGATATACAGCAGTTGGCCGAATGCCAGCGTCAAGATGGAAAAATACAGTCGGGTGCGGCGCACGCACAGCCAGCCCAACACCACCGCAAACGCGGCAGAAATCAGCGGTGCGAGCAGGAAGGCGACCACAGGGTCAGCCCCGGTGCGGGTGGTCAGCAGCG
>JALONW010000354.1 GCA_025454725.1 Anaerolineae bacterium | reverse complement strand
GATGCAATACCTGATTGACGGCCATAATCTCATCGGCCAACTGCCCGACATCGACCTAACCGACCCCAACGACGAGGCGCTGCTGGTGCAGAAACTCAGTGGATGGGCGTCGCGCACGCGCCACAACGTGGTGGTGGTGTTCGATAACGGGCTGCCCGGCGGGACATCGCGCCTGTCCAACGGGCGCGTAAAGGTGATTTTCGCCCCGCCCGATACCAGCGCCGACTCGGTGATGCAGCGGCGCATTCATGGCCTTAATCCCCCGCAGGACTGGGTGGTCGTCAGCGATGACCATCAGATTCAGGTGGCGGCGCGGGCGCGGCGGATGACCGTCCGCCGCTCAACCGATTTCGCGGTCGAACTGCTCACCCCGCCAGAATCGCGCAAAAAACTCACCCCCGACCTTGACCCCGACGTGCGCGTCCCCGAACGCGAGGTCGTCGCGTGGCTGAAAGAATTCGATGTCGAGGGGCTGCGTCGCAAGAAGCGCTAACGCACCATCACTACGCCCACCACCGCCAAATTACTGACTGTTTCGGCGGCGCTGGCGGGCAGGCGGGTAAAATTCTCATCCTGTCGATACCAGCCGACCGCCAGTCGATAGTCGCCGGGCGGTAGGTCGGCGGGCAGCACCAGCGAATGATGCGTCCGCAGCGGCGTCTCGGTCAGCCACACCCGTGACGGGTAGGCGGGCGTCGGGTCGTCGTACTGGGCCATCAGCGCCCCGTCCGCGTCGAGCAGTTGCAGCGTAGCCGAGAGATCGGGCGTCGCCGCACCGGTAATCGTCCAATCGAACACGACCGATAAAACCTCGCCCGGCTGGGAGTCGCCTGTTTGCGTGTAACCGTCCAGCCGAATCAAGTCACCAAACCCGGCGCTGACTGAGGTTTGCGGCGTGGGCGGGGTGTAATCCGGCGTCAGATAGACCGCGCCGTCCAGCGTCAAAACCGGGGTGGTTGCGCCGTCGGGGAGGGTCAGCGTCAGCGCGGGCGACTCCGGCGCGTCGAACAGGTTGATTTGGAGCTGAGTCAAGTGCGGGGCGGGCGTATCGCTGGCCGCTTCGACCGGAATGACGAATTCGGCGCGGTAGGTCGTGCCGGGGCGCAGCATATCGAGCGACGCCATGCCGGGGTAGCGCGTCACGCCGCCCAGACGGTCGGGGCCTTCGGTGAGCGCCAGCGCGAACACGACGGGGCGGGCGTCGGCCTCCGGTGTCAGATAGACGGTAGCGCGCACCGTCCCGCCAACCGTGGCCGACCGGTCGATGATTTCATAGCCCAACAGCGTGACCCCATCGGCGCGCACGTTGAGCGGGACCGCCGACACGGGCAGCCCATCGACGGGTGCAATCGGTGCGTAGGCTGGGGTGGTCAGCGTGTAGGGGATATGCAGCGCGGTGATGAACAGCGGCACGAGCATCAGCGGGGCAAACCGCCCGACCAATTTATGCCAGCCGACCGCCAATAACACCATGAACCCGACGAGGCCGGGGAACAACAGCCGCCCATAGCTGATGTCCACGTCTTTCGTCCCGACCAGCAGCATCCCAACGGGGAGCGCGGCGGCCAGTAGGGACAGCATATATGCTGTCCATCCCTCACCCCCGTTATGCGGTTTGGGAGACGAATGAGGATTTAAATTTTGGCGGACGCGCCGTTGCGCGTCCCTACCCATCGGGTCAGGCTGCAGGGACGCCCAACGGGGCGTCCGCTGACCGAACTTTATCACCCACCCCGCCACCGACGCGGCGACCAGTGCCAGCGTCGTGATGTAAAAACCGACCGGCAGCCAGACCGGGGCGTGCAGGTGGCCGACCATCAGCCAAAACGAGTTGTAGATGCGCGCCAGTTCCTGCCAGCCGCCGGATTCGCCCGCTGTGCCGAATTGTCGCCCCCAGAGTTCCGCGGTGGCCGCCGTCGCCAGTGGGTCACCGTACAGCGTCAGATTGCGGACGTACCACCAACCGGCCAGCGCCGCAACCATCGCCAGCGCGACGGCGAAGGTCATCACCGCTTGGCGGAGGGTGATGGTGTGCCGCCAGACGGCCAGCGCCAGAGCGATGAACACCAACCCGAACAGCGACAAGCCGGTAATTTTGGTCAGGGCGGCAGCGGCGAGGATGACGCCAATCAGCGGCGCGTCAATGCGCGATAAGCCGCGCCGCATCACTTTCAGCGACCACCACACGCCCGCCGTGCTGAAAAAGATAATCGCCGGGTCGTTGGTCACGCTCCCGCTGACCAGCACGAACATCGGCAGGCAAGCTGCCGTGAGCATCGCGGTCAGCGCGATGGGGCGCGAGCCGGTGGCGAGTTGGGCGGCGTAATAGAGCGCGGCCAGCGTCGCCAGCCCAAAACCGAGGTTGAGCAGGCGCGCCAACCAGACGGCGCGCACGGTGTCGCCGCCGGTGTCGTGCGGCGGGTGCAGCCAGACGTTGGGATTCCCCTCGCGCACGCTCCACGTGAAAATCACATCATTATCGACGAGGTAAGCGGTTAGGTCGGCGCGCTGAGTGGTCGGCGCGACGAGTAAGGCGGCCAGCGCGTAATACAGCGGCGGCTGGTGCGACTCAATCGCCCACTGCGCCACGCGGTCGCCGCGCTCGGCGGCGTCGTCGAGGTCGTCACGGGTCGGGATGACCGGCAGGCCGTCACCGTCGGCCAGTTGATGGACGAAGATGAAGTGTGCCGCCTCATCCGATGCCTCAAATAGGGGGAGCGCCGCCGCATGGTTGATGACCAGCGCCACGAATAGCGCGAGGATTGCCCATCCGCGCAGGCCGAGGTTTTCAGCAGAGGACAGGGTATGCCCTGTCCGTACAGCACGGATCATCCCCACGTGTTTTTTCTCATTTCCATGAGAGGATTTTCTCCTGTACGGGCAGCGTGTAATTGTATAAACGAGTACGGATTTCAGATGACGGACGCGCCGTTGCGCGTCCCTACAAATCGGGTTGGGCTGTAGGGACGCCCAATGGGGCGTCCGCTGACCGAACAATCCGAACGTCTGTATTTATCTGTAAACCGTATTGTTCTGTCTGCTGTGTTTGCCTGAAAATCCCCTCTCTCCGCTTGCGGGCTTTAGCCGCCGAAGGCTGGGAGAGGGGGCAATTCGCTCTACCGCTCGTCGTCGCGGGGGATGCGGAAGCCGAGGCGCTGCATCAGGCGCGGGTCGCTGCGCCAGTTCTTCAACACACTGACGTGCAGCTCAAGATAGACCGGCGCGTCCACCGACTCACTGATTTCCAGCCGCGCCTGTGTGCCGATGCGCTTAATCATCGTGCCACCCTTGCCCAACAGGATTCCGCGCTGGTTGGGGCGCTCAACGAAAATGGTGGCATTGATGTAATGCACGCCGTCCTCGCGCTCCTTATATTCCGTGACCTCGACCGCGCAGGCGTGCGGGACTTCCTCGTCGGTGTTGCGGAGGATTTTCTCGCGGATGGTCTCGGCGGCGATGGTGCGGAGGTTGATTTCGCTGAGCTGGTCTTCCGGGAAGTAGCGTGGGCCTTCCGGCATCCGCGCCACCAGTGCCGCCACCAACTCGGTGACGCCCTTGTCCTGCGACGCGCTGACGTAATGGACCTCGGCGGCCTCGACCAGTGCAAGGTGTGGCGCTAAATTGGCGTCTGGCTTGAGCAGGTCCACCTTGTTCATCACCAGTATGATTGGGCGGTCGGCGGTTTTGAGCGTCTCGGCGATGGCTTCTTCGCCCTTGCCGGGCGCTTCGCTGGAATCCAGCACCCACAGCACCGCGTCAGCATCACGCAGGGCGCGCTGGGCGACCTCGACCATATATTCGCCCAGCTTGTGCTTGGGCAGGTGGATTCCGGGGGTATCGACGAACAACATTTGAATCAGCGGTTGGGTGTAGATGCCCAACTGCTGTTTGCGGGTGGTTTGTGGCTTGGGTGACACGGCGGCCACCTTCTGGCCGAGAATGGCGTTAATCAGGGTTGATTTGCCGACGTTGGGGCGGCCAACCACCGCGATGATACCGGATTTGTGGCCTTCGGGGGTGTCCTCGAACAGCGAGTCTAAGTCTTGGCTCATATGTTTCTCTTATTCGTCATCATCGTCGCCACCCGACAAGAGTTTGTCGGCTTGGGCGCGGGTTGCCAGCTCATCAATGAACATGTCGATGTCACCATTGATGACGGCGGGTAGGTTATAGCTGCTCACGCCGACGCGGTGGTCGGTCACGCGGCTCTGCGGCCAATTATACGTGCGGATTTTTTCGCTGCGTTCGCCGCTGCCGACCTGCCCACGCCGCTCCGATTCGCGCTCTAGGCGCTGCTTTTCGGCTTCCATTTCGTACAGCCGGTTGAGCAAAATTTGCTTGGCGCGGATGCGGTTTTGGAGCTGGCTGCGCTCGTCTTGGCACTCGACGACGAGGCCGGTCGGGATGTGCGTCATGCGAACCGCCGAGTCGGTGGTGTTGACCGATTGGCC
>JALONW010000353.1 GCA_025454725.1 Anaerolineae bacterium | reverse complement strand
CCGACCATGCGCGCCAGCCGCCTGCATTACGCTTGGATTGTCCTCGCCGCCACCTTCATCGGCCTGCTGACCTCGGCGGGCGTCCGCACCGCCCCCAGCCTCATCCTCGTCCCGTTGGAGACCGAGTTTGACTGGTCGCGGTCAGAGACCTCGCTGGCGGTGGCCGTCAGCCTGTTCATCTTCGGATTCGGCGCGCCGCTGGGCGGCTCGTTGATGGACAAATTCGGCCCGCGCCGCGTGATGTTGGGCGGCCTCAGCCTGATTGCCGTCGGGTTGGCGGCGATGTTGGGCATGTCGCAGCTCTGGCAGTTCCATGTCTGGTGGGGGCTGGTGGTCGGCCTCGGCACCGGCGCGATTGCCGGCACGCTGGGTGCGACCATCGCCACACGCTGGTTTAATCAAAACCGGGGGATGGTGCTGGGCGTGTTCAGCGCAGCGGCGGCGGCGGGACAATTTTTGTTCGTGCCGTCGCTGATTGCCGTCGGCAGTGAATCGGGCTGGCGGGCGGTCATTATCGCCCTCATTAGCGCGGCGGTGGTGGCGTGGGTGGCCGCGCTGTTGTTCATGCGTGACCGCCCAGAACAGGTCGGGACGACCGCCTACGGCGCGCCGACCGCCGTTTCGGTCGCGTCCGATGCGCGCAGCACGCCGCTGGCCGAGGCCGTCCGCACCCGCGATTTTTGGCTGCTGGCCGGGAGTTTCTTCGTCTGCGGTTACACCACCAACGGCATGATTGGGACGCACCTGCTCCCCCACGCGCTGGAACACGGCTTCGTCGAGGCCGAGATGGCCGGGGCGCTGGCGCTGATGGGCGCGATGAACATCGTCGGCTCACTGGTGTCCGGCTCGCTAACCGAGCGCTTCGATAACCGCATCTTGTTGGCGACCTACTACGGGTTCCGGGCGCTGTCGCTGGCCGTCCTGCCGTTCATCCTCGAAATGCAGGGGATGCTGTTGTTCACCATCGTCTACGGCCTCGACTGGGTGGCAACCGTGCCACCGACCGTCAACCTGACGGCGCAGCGCTTCGGTCGTCGGTCGGTCGGCACCATTTACGGTTGGATTTTCTGCGCGCACATGATTGGCGCGGGCGTCGCGTCGTTTGCGGGCGGCTTCTTCCGCGATGCGCTGGGCGACTACCACATCGTGTTCATCAGCGCGGCGGTGATGGGCATCGTCGCGTCTGGCCTGACGTTGGGCATGTCGCGCCGAGCGCTCCCCGCACGGGCGGCGTAGGGGGTTGCTCCGCCGCCCGTCACTTTTGCCCCGCTGCCCTATCCTCCCATTTGGTCCGCTTGGCCTCTAGCGCCCGCGCACGGGACGGTATACGCTGGGAACAGACACCGCACACACGGAGGACCAACCGATGACCTATACCCCCCAAACCGCCATCGACCGCCTGCGCGCCTTCCCCGACGAACTCGAAGCGCTGGTGGGCGGTCTGACCGACGCCGACCTCGACCATGTGTTGCCCGGTGAATGGACGGTGCGCCAGATTGTCCACCACCTCGCCGACAGCCACATGAGCGCGGTCTTCCGCTTCAAGCTGCCGCTGACCGAGGACTCACCCCGCTTCATGACCTACGACCAAGACGCTTTCGCCGATTTGGCCGATTACCGGATGCCGATTGCGCCGTCGATGGACATTTTGCGCGGGCTGCACGCCCGTTTCGTCGCGCTGCTGTCGTCGCTGACTGAGGAGCAGTGGGCGCGGCAGGGCGTCCATGCCGAATGGGGGCCGCTGCCGGTCTCGGAGGTCGCGGCGCGCTATTCCCGCCACTGCGATAACCACGTCGAACAGATTAACCGCGTGCTTGCCAGCCGCCCATCCGCCTGAGACCTGCCTAAATAGACGGCGCGGGCGCGCCAGTCCCGTGTTATAGTCGGGGATAGGGGTGTGAAGGCTCTCATACCCATCGGCGCGCCCCGCCGGGGTGCGGTGTGGATTGGAAGAAGGGTTCTCCCATCATGATTGAACAAGTGAAACAGAAGCTGGCCGGGCAGAACTACATCGCCAGTGATGACATCGGCACGGTGATTTTCTTGGCCGACCAACTCGAAAAGCCGGTCTTGGCTGAAGGCCCCGCCGGGGTGGGCAAGACCGAGCTGGCGAAGGCGTGGGCGGCGGCCACTGGGCGCACCCTCATCCGCCTGCAATGCTATGAAGGGCTGGACGAGGGCAAGGCGCTGTATGAGTGGGAGTACGCCAAGCAGATGCTCTACACCCAGCTCCTGCGCGACAAACTCAGCTCGATGCTGTCGGACACCCTGACACTGCGCGAGGCCGCCGACAAGCTGGGCGCGGAAGAATCGGTCTTCTTCAGCGAGCGCTTCCTGCTGCCCCGCCCGCTGCTGCAAGCGCTGATGAGCGAATCGCCGGTCGTCCTGCTCATCGACGAAATCGACCGTGCTGACGCCGAGTTCGAGGCGTTCTTGCTGGAAATCCTCAGCGACTTTCAGGTCTCGATTCCAGAACTGGGAACCATCAGCGCCAAGGTCAAGCCGACCGTCATCCTGACCAGCAACAACACCCGTGAACTGAGCGAGGCACTCAAGCGCCGCTGCCTGTACCTGTTCGTCGATTACCCGACGCAGGAGGCCGAACTCGCCATCGTGCGGATGCGCGTCCCGCAGCTCCGCGAGAAGCTGGCCGAGGAAGCCGTCCGCTTCGTCCAGAACCTGCGCCAGCTTGACCTGAAGAAGCTCCCCAGCGTCAGCGAGACCATCGACTGGGCGCGTGCGCTGGTCATGCTCAACGCCGACACGTTGGATAAGGACACCTTGCAGAACACGCTGACCGTGCTGCTCAAGCACGAGAGCGACGTGCAGAAGGCGCGCCGGGCGATGGTCGATGGGGGCCGCCCCAACCCGCTCGACCGCCCACGCAAGAACAATAACTTCCCACCGGGTCGCGGCTTCAATAACTAGCGTTAAAGCCACAGCGGGTCGGTGATGCGGTTTTACAAACGAATACGGATTTAACTTTGGGTGGACGCGCCGTTGCGCGTCCCTACCCATCGGGTCAGGTCGTAGTGACGCCCAACGGCGCGTCCGCGATGAAACAACCCGAATCTCCGTATTGATTTATGAAGACACACAACCGACCCACTGAACCCATCCCGCCCCCTCTCCGATATTTATTAGACGTGGCGGGGTGGCAGGGTGCGCAGCAGCAGCCCACTCAGCACTTGGAAGACCAGCGCGCCAGACGCGCCGAACACGACAAAGCCCGTCTCCAGTGAGGTGGTGATGACCAGCGATGTCACCCACCACGCCAGCGGCCACAGCACCGTCAGACCCAGCGCCCAGCCCCATGCGCCGCGCCGGTGCGGATGAATGAGCCATGCCTGCGCCAAGCCGACACCTAAACCAGCGAACGGGGCGCGGGCCAATGTCTCGGTCAGGTCGGTCGAGTCGCCCAGCAGCACGACGCCTAACGCCACCCCCACCGCCAAACCGACAGCGGTTGCAGCCACCCAGCGCCAGCCCGGGTTCAAGCTGCCGCGAAGTGCCAACATCTGGGCGAGACCGACGCCTGCCCCGGCAATTAGGCCGCCGATGAAGCCTTCAATCGGTGTATCGAGACGCCCAATCACCGTGGTGGCGGCCAGACCGCCCAGCGGAAAACCAACGAACGCGACAATCCAACCAACCAAGCCAATGGAGGTATTCACGGGTGTTATTCCTTTTGTGTGTAAGCGAAATGAGATTGGAGTAGGGGCGACCCGATGGGTCACCCGCGCTGTTAAAGGTTTTGACCAGCGGTTTACGCGGCCAGCAGCAGGGCGACGCCTGCCAGCAGCAGCCAAACCGACCAGACGAGATAACTGATGGCGTTGAGCATCCCAGCGGGCTTCCAGCCGAACGGCTCGGCCAGCCCAGTCAGGATTCCGACCGCCGAGGCGATGCCCAGCGTTGCCAGCCAACCGCCGAAAGTCGCTGAGGCGGCCATCATCACGCTGACGACCACCGTCCAGCCCGCCGTGAACAGGTAGCCGAGGTGTTCGCCAATCACCACCCCGGCGTATTGGTGCAGCGCGCCAAACACGACCGCCACGGTGTCACGCTGGGCAGGGGTGGCATCCGGGGCGTGGTATTGTTCGGCAAGCTGCGGCACAACCAGCGGCCAGCGCAGTAAGCCCATCGCCTGAACGAGGCCGCTGACCGTTCCCAGCACCACCGACAATCCAGCCAGCGGGTGCGCAGCGAACACCGCCCCCACCAAGACCGCCATCGGCACGGACAGCAGCGCGGTCAGGGCGAAGCCGTACCACAGCGCCACCAAGCGCCGCCCACCGGCTTGGAACTGAGCGAGGATGTAGGCGGTCGGCTGGCGCAGGATGTCGGGGTAGCCAAAACTGCGACCGAGGGCGAAAAATAAGCCGTTAAAGGCGAGGGGCAGCACAATCAACGTGACTGCCGTAAACAGGGTGAGCAAAGTCGTCATACAGCACCTCC
>JALONW010000352.1 GCA_025454725.1 Anaerolineae bacterium | reverse complement strand
TTTCTATTCTGTGTCAGAAGCAGGGTAGAAGACGAGAGGCGGAAGAACGCGAAATGTGCAAGAGACCCCAGTGGGTCTTTTTTTGATTCTAGGGTAGGGCGGGTTTTTACAAAATCTTTTTTTGGGCGCAGCGAACTGCGCCCATTTTTTATAACACGAGTTGACGCTCTATGTCGCTGTAGCTGTGCGACAGTTCGCGCCAGACTTCACCGAGCCGCTTGAAACCGAGGTCGATGTCGGCGGGGCGGTGCGCGCCATAGTTCAGGCGCATCACATAAGGGTCGGGGTGGCTGGGGTAGAACACGTTGCCGATGGCGTAGCCGACACCCTTCTGGATGGCAGGGATATACAATTCTGCTGCCGTGGGGCCGTTGCTGGGCAGTCGCACCCATAGGTACAGGCCGCCCTGAGGCACACGCCAATGTGCGCCCGGCGGAAAGTGACGCTGGGCAGCTTCGACCGCTGCGTTTCGGCGGCGGAAGAACTCGCGGTTATTGCGCTCCAACTGCTGCGCCATGATTCCGCGCTCCAACATAAGGTGTATAGCGCGCTGGTTCAGCCCCGGCGTTGAGATGTCGGCGGCCTGCTTGACGCGCACGAGGCGCTGGTGATGCTTACCATCCGAGATGATGTAGCCAATCCGCAGCCCCGGCAGCAGCATCTTGGTGAAGCCGCTGGCGTGAATCACGACACCATAGTCGTCCAGCGCACGGAGGGGAGGGATATGCTCGCCTTCGTAGCGGAACTCATGGTATACGCCATCTTCAAGGATGGGGATATGGTACTGCTGGGCGAGGTTAATCAATTGGCGGCGGCGGTTAAGCGGCATCACGCTCCCAGACGGGTTCTGGAAGCTGGGCATAACATAGATTAGGCGCGGCGGGCGCTCCATGATGTATTGTTCGAGCAGGTCGATCCGCATCCCTTCGTGGTCGGACGGGATGCCGTGGACGTTGATGCGCCGCGTGCGGGCGATGTCGAGGATGCCGATGTAGGTCGGTTCTTCGGTGACGATGGTTTCGCCTTCCCCGACCAGCGCTTGGATCACGAGGTCGAGCGCCTGCTGGGTCCCGCCTGTGACCAGCACGTCGTTGGTCGTGCAGCGGATGCCCAGCGCGCTCACGTAGTCGCGGATGGCGGCGCGCAGTGGGGGATAGCCCTCCGGCATCTCGTAGCCCAGCGCCTTCGCCCCGTCACGCTCTAGGACGTGGTTGATTGCGTCGCGCAGTGTGGCAACTGGAAAGAATTCCGGCGACGGCGCACCCTGCCCAAAATTGATAACGCCCGGCTGGCGCGCAAGGCGCATCATCTCGCGCAGTGGGCGGTCACTGTTGAGCTGTTCCTTGAGCGGCTGCGGGGCGTGCTTGCTGGGTTCGGGCAGCGCCCGGTCTGGCGTGACATCGCGGGCGACAAACGTCCCGCGCCCGGCGTGCGCGCTAAGGTAGCCCTCAGAGCGCAGCTCGGCGTAGGCGTTGACCACCGAAATCCGGCTGATATTGAGCTGGTCGGCCAGCTCCCGGCTGGCAGGCAGGCGCGCGCCAGACGGGAGCGAACCGCTCTCGATCTGGGCGCGGATATGGCGGATCAGTTGGCGGTAAATCGGTTCTTCCCCGTCACGATCCAACGCCATCGAGAGCTGTGCGGCGTTGAACATGGATTGGTTTCTCCTTCTGTGGGCTGATGTAAAGCGTTTCACAACGCCATATAGTACCATTATGGTTTGGTTTTAACGCGATTACAACAAAGAACCGGTTATTTTGTGGAAAACCTGACAGGTGGCAACAAAAAAGCCCCTTCTCAGCACGAGAAAGGGCTTTTTCGTGGTAAATCCAATCCCCTAACCCGACCGCGCACCGCGAATCATGCGGACGAGCTGTTGGATGCTCAGTTCGGGCAGCGAGTCGCTCAACATGACGCGGAACGGACTGCGCGAGGTGGGCGGCAGGGTGATGGTCTGCGAGGTGACGCAGAAGAAAATCGGCTTGTCACGATTGCTGAAATGGCGGATGAGCTTCTGGACATGATTGGATTGCATGGCCTTGGGCGAATAGACCACCACCAACCCCCAGCACTCGGTGCTGGCCTTCTCGACCCCGACGCGCCAGTCGTCACTGTTCATCGGCAGGTGCTGGTCTACCCAGACCTTGATGTTGTTGTCAATCAGGCGGTTGAGCAACAGCGCGACATGACTCTGCCAGTCGGCCCGGTCGTATAGGCAGAAGAGGTGTTCGTGCAGGTCACCCGCAATCGGCACAATGTCCGATGATGGCTCGACGCGCGACGGCAGACCGCTGCGATTAAGCGCAGTCCTGTTTTCGGTAATGGGGCGGTTGCGCTGCGACGTACCATTATCCGGCTGCGAGAGGTGCGAGGTCTTCAGTTCCGAGCTGGTGAAGCTGTCGGGGTTGTTGGTGTAGACCAGCTTGATGGTCTCGCCGATGTTGATAACATCGCCAGACTTGAGCGCACGCGCCTCGGTCAGCGGCACTTCGTTTACGCGGGAGCCGTTGGTCGAACCGGTGTCCTTGACCGTGTAGGTCATGCCGTCCCAGTCGAAGCGCAGGTGCTGGCGGCTGACCTCGGATTCGAGCAGGATGATGTCATTCATCGTGCCGCGCCCGACCTGCACATTTTCGCCCTGAAGCGGATAGACGCTACGGTTGTTCTGTCCCTCGATGATGACTACCAAGTAGACCGGCTGGTCGTCCGGGTGGCGTGTGACGAGTGGGTCGGTCTCGACCACCTGCATCTCAAGCGTGATGGAGTCACCCAGTTCGACGATGTCGCCCGACTTGACCGGCCAGCAGTCGGTAATGCGGTGGCCGTTAACGAACGTCCCATTGCGGGAGCTGAGGTCACAGAGTTCGTAACCATTGGCGGAACGAACCAACCGGCAGTGTTCACGGCTGACCTCGTTGTCGTCGATGATGATGTGGTTTCGGACGCCGCGACCGACCAGTACCGACTCCCCGATACACAGGAAGACCTTACCGACTTCGGGACCGCGACGCATGATGAGTTGGGCCGGCATAAACCTACTTTCAGAGCCGTATAAGGGAAGCTCTAAATAACAACTGTCTCACATCAGTGTACCCTTAAATCACCACATATCACAACATTTGTTATAAGTAGTCGAGACTTTAGTCCACGCTGAGGCGGTGTTCTAAACCAAACTAAAACGACTTCCTTCCCATTTTCGCAGGGAACACGGTGGTTGCGCGCCCAGAAGCCACCACCCACACTAAGACGGATGTTGGCCGCTGTCATCCTCCTCTTTGAGGCGCTTGGCAAGTGCCGGATTGTTGACCTGTAGCTGACCGTTGACCACCCCATTGACATGCGCGGCCAGACGCTCAGAATCGGTCGGGGCGGCGTACTTTCCAGCGCGGATGTCGGCACATAAGGCGCGGTTACGGTCGCGGAGTTGGTTGGCGGCCTCGCGCAGGTCAGTCGGGATGGGCGGGTTGTCACCGGTCAGCACGCCGAGCGACGCCCATTCATGGGTGAGCAGTTCTTGACCCTGCGCGCCTTCTCGCCGGGCAATCTTGAGGACGTTGGCCGCCACCAGTGTCTGAAAGTAAAGGCGCGGCTCGGCGCGCACTGCCGGGATAATCTGGGTTTCGAGGTGCATCTGGACGGCTTCTAAGAGTTGGTCGAGTGTTGGTCGGTCGGTCATGGTCTTTACCCTTCTGCGGACAGCGCGCTGTTGGTAGACAATGTTGGGATGTTATCATGGAAAATATGAGCTGGCGAAATACTGCCGCCCGCCGCTTCCCATCACGTCAATCACCTATTGCTCATCGCATTTTCGCAAACCCCTGATACGCTTGTGGTTTACTCATTTCCTTGTATAGAATCAACCCCTTCACGCTCTTCATACGCTGGAAAGGAGCCGTAGACCGATGTCCGCCGCCGACGACATTAAAGCCAAGCTCGATATCGTCACCTATGTCCAGCAGTATGCGACGCTCAAGAAGGCTGGGCGGACGTATAAGGCGTGCTGCCCGTTCCACAACGAAAAAACGCCGTCGTTTGTGGTAGACCCGGTGCGCGGGACATGGCGCTGTTTCGGCGCGTGCGCCACTGGCGGCGATGTCATCGCGTTTGCGATGAAAAAACACGGTTGGACATTTACCGAGGCGCTGCAAGAACTGGCGCAGCAGACCGGCGTCCAACTGCGCGCCCGCACCCCTCAGGAGAAAGAGGCATCTGAGCGCCACGACCATCTGCGCGGCCTGCTGCGGACGGCTGCCGAGCAGTATCACACGTGGCTGATGGAAGCGCCGACCCTGCGTGCCGCTTGGAAGCCCGCTGCCGAGTCGGCGCTGGCCTATGCGCGGGGCAAACGCGCCTTGACCGATGAAACCCTCGTCCGCTTCCAGATTGGCTATGCGCCGTCGGAGTGGGGCGTGATGACCGACTTCCTGCGCGGCCTCGGCCACCCAGAAGATGACATCGTAGACGC
>JALONW010000351.1 GCA_025454725.1 Anaerolineae bacterium | reverse complement strand
GTGGCGGTCGGGGTGGCCGCCGGTTCGGTTGGGTCGGGGGTCGGAGCCTCACCATCTTCTAGGAAGGTGTCGGGGAACGGGCGCAGACCCGCGCAACCCGGTTCCAGCACGCCGGTACGCGCTTGCACCCAGCCGAAACCGTCCTCGAACATGATACGGTACCAGTCGCCAGTCTCGTTGACGCCGTAGAACTGGGTGATGTCCTCAGCGAACAGCGTGCCCAGCAGTTCCGAATCACGCGAGGGGCCGCTGCGGATATTTAGGCTCACGTCGTCGGTGATGGTGATGCTGGCCGCACAGCCGTCTAGCGCTGCGTCCAGCTCGGCGAAGCTGGTCGCCGGGACGACCTCACTCAGCGCGTTATCGACCTCAGCACGCACGCCGAACAGCTCCGGCACGTCGGCTGCGCCTTCCTCAGCGGCGGCGTTGACCGTTCCCTCGGTGACAATCATAGCCGAGCGACCGTTGGCCTCGACGCGCACGGCGAATGCTGTTCCACGCGCCGCAAGCGTCAGGCCGGGTGTCTGCACGTCATATGATGAGTTCGCGCCCAACAGGCGGCTCAGGCGGTGGAGCGCTTGCCCAGCCAGCACCTCAACTGTCAGGTTGAAGTTTTCCTCACCGCCGCTGAAGGTGACGATGCGGTATTCAGTGTTCGGTTGCAGCGTCACGTCCGTCCCGTCGGCGAAGAAGGTGATGCGCGCCGACCCCTCAGCGTCGGTGCGGATAACATCGCCCACGCCGACAATAGCCTCGACCGAGACGGCAATCGGGTTGCTGGTGTTGACGCGCTGGACGGTGACACCGGCTTCCAGCACTTCCAGCGACGCCGCAAACTCATCCTGCGCGAAGACCGCGCCCCACAGCGCCGCCACGATGACGACCAACACGCCAAGCCGATATTTCATCCGATTGCCCCTTCTGACGCAAACCGCATACAGCCCGCTGCACGCTGCGCGGCGGGTATTGTTCTCATTCACCTATTATAGGGCGCTTAATTGGGTTTGACAGTGGGTCTATCGCCCTAATTCCGCCTGTTAGGCGCGCACGGTCGCGGCCAGTGGCCAAGAAATATGGATGTACGTCCCCTCATCCGGCGCGCTGTCCACTTGAATCGACGCGCCGATTTTGGCGACACGCTCGTGCATCGTGCGCAGGCCGTTGTGCTGGCTCTGTACGGCCACGAGGTCGAAACCCACACCGTCATCGGCCACCACGAGGTCGAGCGACCGTTCGAGGTAATGTAGGCCGATGCGGATTTCGGTGGCCTGCGCGTGGCGGTAGGCGTTGGTCAACAGTTCCTGCATCAGCCGGTAGAAATGTTGGTGGATGTCTGGTTGCAGCGGGAACGGGTTGCCGATGACCTCGACCTCGACCGCTGCGCTCGAACGTCCGCGCAGCCCGTTGACGAGGTTTCGCATCAGTTCCGGCAGCGGGATGCTGACGATGGCCTGTGGGCGCAGTTCAACCAGCAGAGCGCGCATCTCGGCCAGCGCGCTGCGGTTGAGCTGTGCGAGGGTTTCGAGGTCGGTGCGCATCTGGCGAAAGTCAGCGCGGTTCATGCGGGTTAGCGCGTCTGCCGTCACGCTGGCGGAGAACAACGTCTGGCTGACGACATCGTGTAGGTCACGGGCGAGGCGCTGGCGTTCTTCCAGCGCGGCCAGCGCCTGTGCCTGTTGATAGGCGCGGGCGTTACGGATGGCGATGACCGCTTGGTTGGCGAACAAGCGCAGGTAATCGGTGTGTGCGATATTAAAGTAGCTGGGGGTCGGGCTGTCGAGGTTGATGAACCCAATCACCTCGTCATCCTCAATAAGGGGGACGGCCAAGTAAGCGCGGATGCGATTGCGCTTGGTCGGGGCGGTCCAGAGCGGACTTTCCAGCACATCAGGAATGATGAGCGGCTGGCGCGTCTCCATCACCGTGCGCAGGGTAGGGGTCTGGCTGATGGGGAATCGGAAATCTTCCGGCGCGAGCGGTTCGTCATAATTGGCGTACTCGACCGGCCCAGCGAGGTAGGAATAACCGGCCTTGTCAATCATCATGACATTGGCGCACTGGTTGGGGATGACGCGCCGCAGGTTGTCGATGATGCGCGCCAGCACCTCGTCAAAGTCGAGCGAGCTGTTGAGCGCGTTGGTGCTGTCCAGCAGTGACTCGGCGAGGACGCGCTGGCGCTGCTCCGCCTCAAGCTGGGCTTGGGTCGCCCGCGCCTGACGGATGGTGTAGCGCACCGAACGCTCTAAAATGTCGGGGTTGAGCGCCGCCTTGTCGAGGTAATCGAACGCCCCGGCGCGCATCACGGCCATATCGACCTCGTGGCTGCCGTAGCCGGTCAGCACGACCACCGGGATGGTGATGCCCTCGCCCCGGAAAAGCGCCAGCACGTCGAGCGCCGTCTCGCTGCCGAGGTCGTAATCGAGCAGGCATAGGTCGAAACGGGTCTCGCGCACCGCACGAGCCGCCTCTGCCAGCGATGGAACCCACGTCACCTGTGATTGGAAGGTCTTGGACTGGCTGAGAAAACCCTCGACTAGATACCGCTGTGGTTCAGCGTCGTCAATCAGCAGGAGATGTATGGTTTCCACGGCGGACAGCTCTCGGTTTACGGGCGAATGATGAGTGCTAATGGGTATAGGACATTATGCCTACTGACCTGCCAGCACAGAAGATTTTAACCAGTATACAGCGAAAATAACGGGGACAATAACCCAAAACAGATTGTCGTGAGATTAAGACAATTGGAATGTGTGGGCAAAAAAGCCCCCGCTGGTCGGCGGGGGCGGTGTGTCGGTTGGGGTTAATCCTCAAGTTCGGAGGCTGATTCAGCAGCGGCGGCTTCTGCAGCGATGCGCGCCGTTTCCTCTTCGCGTAGCGCGGCGAGGTAGTCGATTGCCACTTGGCGCGGGCTGGTCCCATAGACTTCGACCTGCGCGACGAGGTTAATCAGCTTGTCGGCATCCAGCGACCGGAAAACCGGGTTTAGGATACTGACAATCTCAGGGTTGCGGCGCAGTAGGGACCCTCGGATGACCGGCGCAGGCTCGTAAGGCAGCAGCAGCTCTTGGTCGTCACGCAGCACCACGAGGTCATACTGGTAAATTAGGCCGCTCACCCCAGTCGAGAGTGCGACGTTGATGCCGTTCACGCCAGTCGAGAGCGCCTCAGCGAACATATCCGGTGTGCCGTCAGTGATGACCAGCAGTTGACCGCCGGTGATGTCAAAACCATAGGCCGCCTCGAACGCCTGTAGGCCGTCGGCACGTGAGACGAACTCCTCGCCCGCGACGAACAAGACCTCGCCGCCGCCGTTCACATAGTCGGCGAAATCGGCCATGTTGGCGATGCCGTTGGCGTCAGCGAAGTCACGAGTCACGGCGAACACGTAGCTGTTGTTGATGGGCGCAGGTTCCAGCCAAACGAGGTCGTTAAACGCGCTGTCGTGTGAGCCGACGATGGCGTACACGCTCTCGGAATCCAGCCGGTCGATACGCCCGACCGATTCGGGGTCGAAAAAGACGGTCAGCGCTGTGCCGGTGTATTCTGGGTAGATGTCAATCTGGTTGGTGAGGAGCGCGTTGCGGGTGGCGTTGGTATTTCCGGTTTCCAGCATATCAACCACTGGGTAACCGGCCTGTTCCAGCGCGACATAGACGAGATGGCCGAGCAGCACGTCCTCGGTGAACAATTTCGAGCCGACCCGGATGGGGTCTTGCGCGTCGTCTTGGGCGCTGACCGGCAGGACGGCCAGCAGTAGGGTAAGGAGGGTATACAGAACGGGCTTCATCGGAAGGTTAACCTCTCGGCGGCACAGGGGTATTGGTGGCGAACATCGAGCCGGGAACGGACGGGTTGGTATTGGCTGGGCGGCTTCCACCAACCGTGTTCATCTGCGGAATATCAAGCAGGGCGGGTGTCGCTGTCGGTTGGGGAGCGGCGGGCGCGCCGGTGTTGGCCGCCGCCATCGTCCCGTCTTGGCTGGGTAGGTTCGACGGCAGCCACGCGATGTCTTCGGCGGGGTTAAAGTTGACCATCACCAGTTTGTTTTCGTCGCCTTGATACGCCACGGTGAAGGCCTCGCCGCTGGGACGGTTGAGCGCCCGCGCCCACGGCGTCCAGCCTGTTGCATTGACTGGGCTGAGAGCAGACGGGATGAACTGCACCCCGCGCACCGCGTTCAGCCAGTCACCGGGCGCGGCATAGCGATACGACTCGGATGAGACGTACAGCGTCCCGCTACCGGGGTCGAGCAAGATGGGCAGGACATTGGGGCGCGCCCCGAACACCACGACATAGATATTGCCCAGCGGGTGGGGCATGACCGCCACGCCGACCTCGCGGTAGCCGCCGCTGATGGTGGCTTGGCGGTGGATATCGGAGTTCTGCCAGTAGTTAATGGCAGCGTTGAGGTTGTTGCCGATGTAGATGTTCTCGCCAATCGCCATGCGGTCGGCGTTGATGTAGTGCGGCCA
>JALONW010000036.1 GCA_025454725.1 Anaerolineae bacterium | reverse complement strand
ACCCAGTTGGTCTGGTTGGTCTACCCCGACCAATACGAGGTCAAGGTCTGCACGCTCAACGATAAGCGCGACCTCGGCGTGATGACTTTTTCGACCGGGGAGAGCCTCAGCGGTGGCGCGCTCCTCCCCGGTTTTGTGCTGCCTCTGGCCGACATCTTTAGCGATTAGCCGACCAACCCCGCATTAGCGTCCTGCGCGGGGGCAGGCAAATCGATAATCCCCGCTGGGCGCGGCAGTTCGATGGTGTCCAGACCGGCGGGTTCGGGCATGTCCGGCTTGAGGATGACCACCCCCAGCGGCGGGAGGGTCAGCGTCAGGCTGGTGTCCCACCACAGGTGGCGGTACTCGCCCGCCTCAATGGGGTCGGGGTTGGTGACATTGCCGCCACCGTAGGGGATAGCGTCGCTGTTGAGCGCCTCGCGGTATGTCCCAGCACGCGGCACGCCAATTCGGTAATTGGGGCGTGGGACGGGCGTAAAGTTGCACACCACCACCACGAAATCATCGCGGTTTTGGGCGTAGCGGACGAAGCTGTAAACGCTGTTGTCGGCGTCGTCGGCGTTAAGCCACTGGAAGCCCGCGCCGTCAAAATCCAGCTCCCACAGCGACGGGTTGGCCTTGTAGAAGGCGTTCAGGTCGCGCATCCAGCGCTGCATCCCTTGGTGGGTCTCCCACACCATCAGATGCCAATCGAGCTGGCGCGCCTCGCTCCATTCGCGCCACTGGCCGAATTCTCCGCCCATGAACAAAAGTTTTTTGCCGGGATGCGCCCACATATACCCGAACAGCAGGCGCATAGTGGCGAACTTTTGCCACCAGTCGCCGGGAACTTTTTCAATCAGCGCGCCTTTCAGGTGAACCACCTCATCATGGCTGAGCGACAGTACGAAATTTTCGCTGAAGGCATACATCAGGCTGAAGGTGAGCTTGTTGTGCTTCCAGCGCCGGTAGACCGGGCTGGTCTTGAGGTATTCGAGCGTGTCGTGCATCCAGCCCATGTTCCATTTGAAGGTGAATCCCAGACCGCCGACATAGGTCGGGCGGCTGACCATCGGCCATGAGGTTGATTCCTCGGCAATCGTCACCGCGCCGGGCGCTTCACGATGGACGACCTCGTTAAACTCGCGCAAAAACTGGATGGCTTCTAGGTTCTCGCGCCCACCGAACTTGTTGGGTATCCACTGACCGTGGCTGCGGCTGAAATCGAGGTAAATCATCGACGACACGGCGTCCACGCGCAGCCCATCGATGTGAAATTCTTTCAGCCAAAACAGCGCGCTGGCGACGAGGAAATTGCGTACTTCGTTGCGCCCAAAATTAAAAATGAGCGTCCCCCAGTCGGGGTGTTCGCGCTGGAGCGCATGGTCATGCTCATACAGGTGCGTCCCGTCGAAGAAGTTGAGGCCGTGGCCATCCTTGGGAAAGTGGGCCGGAACCCAATCGAGGATGACGCCGATTCCGGCTTGGTGCGCCTTGTCGATGAAGTGCATCAGGTCGTGGGGTGTGCCGAAGCGCGAAGTCGCAGCGAAATAACCGGTCACTTGGTAGCCCCAACTGCCGTCGAAAGGGTGTTCGGTGATGGGCATCAGCTCGATGTGTGTAAAGCCCAGCTCCTGCACATACGGCACGAGTTCATCGGCCAATTCACGGTAGGTCAGCCATGTGCCATCGTCCTTGCGCCGCCAACTGCCGGGGTGAACCTCATACGTGGACATCGGCTTCTTGAGGACATCCCCTTGTTCGCGAGATTCCAGCCAATCGCGGTCGCCCCACTCGTAACCGCCGATGTCATAAATCACCGAGGCGTTGGCCGGACGCATTTCGGTCCAGAACGCGAACGGGTCAGACTTGGCGAAGCGCCAGCCGTGGTTGTGTGAGCGGATGTCATAGCGGTAGGTTTCGCCGTGCGCGAGGCCGGGGATAAATAATTCCCACAGCCCGCCAGAGCGCAGTCGCATCGGGTGGACGCGCTCGTCCCAGCGGTTGAAATTGCCAATCACGCTGACGCGCTCTGCGTTGGGGGCCCACACCACGAAGTTGACGCCCGTGACACCCTGATGCGTGACCGTGTGCGCGCCGAGCGACTGGTAGGCATAGAGCAGCGTTCCCTCGCCCCACAGGTGGCGGTCGAAGTCGGTCATCAGCGGCGCAAAGCGGTAGGGGTCGTCGTAGGTGTGGGTGTCACCGTCGAAGTCGGTCAGCTCGTAGAGGTAGGCCAGTCCATCTGCGGCCACATCCGGCAGGTCTACTGCGAACAGGCCGTTGGGGTGGATTTTCGTCATTTCGTGGCGTGTGCCGTCGGCGAGGACGGCGCGCATGGCCGTCGCCCACGGCCTAAAAGCGCGCAGACTGACGCCGCCGTCGCCCAGTGCGTGCGCGCCGAGAATGTCGAATGGGCTGCCGTGCCGCCCCTCGACCAGTGCTGCCAGCGCCGCCGGGTGGAGGTCATCCATAGAGGTAGACATCAGGAAACATTCCTTTTGGGTCATCAAAGAAAAAAAGCCATCGTCCCCGTCCGCCGCCGATTGTAACGCGCCGATGGGAAGAATGGCATTAAAGAAACATGGCTTAAGGTGAAATGATTCGGGGCAGCCCCGACAACATCACCCCAGCAGGCGCGCCACGGGCAGCTCGAAACCGGGGAGGATGTCCCCGCCGGTCAGCGTGCCGTCATCTTTGACCACCAATACGGTGAAACCGCCCTCAGTCGGGGTGTAGACATCAACGGCACGGCGCTTGGGATAGACCACCCACACCGCCCGCACGCCGAATTCGAGGTAGCGGCGCGCCTTGTGGTGTGCGCTGTACTCATCGCTGGCCGACACGACCTCGACGGCAAGGTCGGGCGCGACTCGGAAGTAGTCATCGGGTGGCACGCCGTCGGGCAGGCGTTCATTGCTGTAGAAGGCCGCGTCCGGCGCGTAGAAATCTTCTTTCGAGATGATGAAACCACCGTCTGAGCTGGAGACAACGCCCAAACCGTGTTCCTCTACGAAATGCCCCAGATAAGCAATCATGCGGGCAGAAATCACGGTTTGGCGTGCTTTTGAGGGTGGCATCTCGACTTTCTCTCCGCTGTGCAGCTCGTAGCGCGTGCCGTCCGGCTGTTGTTCGACCCACGCCAAGAACTCGTCCACGGTGAGTTTAGTGGCCTCAACGGGTGTGTCACGAATGGTCATGGCGGTCTCCCTTCAATAAACAACCGACGACGGCGGGCGCGGTCAGCTATTCAGCGGTGTACATCGGGGTGCCGAACTCCTCCGAGAAGACCACATCGGTCAGCGGCAGGCGGGTGAGCTTGGACGGGAACGGGACGGACAGGTAGCCCAGCGCGACGTGCGCGGCGGTGGCGTAGCCGTCTGGGATATTGAGCAGTGCCTTGACCTTCGGCTCCTCGGCGCACAGCAGCGTGGTCAGCGACCCACCCAGCCCCTCGGCGCGGGCAGCCAGCAGCATGTTCTGGACGGCGGGATAGACCGACGCACCGTAGACGATGGGGTCGCGTTCGAGTTCAAGGTCGGTCGGGTGGATATCTTCCATGTGCGCGCACACGACGACGATAACAGGCACTTTGTGGAAGTTATCCGCGAAGATGTCGGCGTCCTTGAGCAGCTTGGGGATGGCGTTGCCCCGGATAGCGATTTCACCGACGCCCGCCGCCTCTAGGTAGTTGCGCCACAGCGGAAAGTACAGCTCGCGCAGCGCCTGCTTCTTGGCGGGGTCGCGCACCACGACATAGCGGTTGGGCTGACGGTTGCCGCCTTGGGGTGCCCAGCGCGCCGCATCCAGCACGCGGGTCAGCACGTCGTCGGGGATGGGGTCTTCCTTGTAGTAGCGCGCCGTACCTGCCGTCTTGATGACCTCATAAAAATCCATGACCGTTCCCTTTGTTGTGTGTGCGTTATAGAAAAACCGTTATGCAAGCCGATGGTGGGGACTGTCCAGACCGCCAAGCGTTCCTTAATGTCTATCATAACGCGCTTATGCTTTCCGCAAAGACCACCGCGCCCACTAATGGTCTAAGCCTAAGCATCTACTTATCATCGTCATTCAGACGGCGGATGTCCTCAGTCGGCTGTTGGTTGCGTACCTTGCCGGTCGGTGCATCGAGGTCAACCGGCGTGCGTCGCGGCGGCTGGGTCGGGGTCATGTCCTGAAGTAGCCCAGCGGCCTGAAGCTCGGCCTTCGCCTTCGCCACCGCGTCCAATAGGGTGGCGGTATCGGGCAGGAACGAGTCCGGCTGGTTGATGAAGCTGGCCTGCGGTAGGACGGGTTCCTCCTCCGGTTGACGGCGGCGGCTGTGAACAAAGGCCATGATGTCGCGGAAGATGAGCTGAGTGTGGCAGCCAACCGCCAGCAGCAGCGCGAAAACTGGGAACAGCGTGAACACCTGCGCGTTGTCGGCCTCGAATGGGTTATCGGGCAGGTAGCGCGTGTAGAACAGCGCATCGTGGAAGCCGGTCACGCCCGGCGCGGGCAGCGGGCCGTTGGTCATCAGCACATCGTTGATGGGCGCGATGACGAGGATGAACCCGGCGGCGGCGGCCAGCGCAAAGCCCAGCCTCCCGTAGCCGCGCAGCAAATAGGTGGCGACCACACCCGGCAGCAGGCCATACAGCACGAACCCCACCACCCCCACCCATGTCAGCGGCGCGTTGGTCAGGCCGAGGCTGTAGACAGTCGGGAGCAGCATCGCCCACAGGACGCCCAAGCCAGCCCCAACCAGCGGCCAGCCCCACGCGGGCATCATCGGGCGCTCCCAACTGGGTGACGTTTTTTCGACCTCCGCGGGACGCAGCACCGCCCCAACGATGACGCCCAGCGCCAGCCCGACCGCCGCTGTCAGACCGACCGAGAACGACGGCGCACCCGCACAAATGCCGTTCTGGACACAGTGTTGGTTGTAGGCCGCGAAAATGGTCAGGTAGAACGACGCGCCGGTCACCAAGACCGCCGCCCATGCGCGGAGCTGTGCCACACCGCTGACCACGAGGCCAACCGCCAGCCCGAAGCCGCCGAAGGCCACCAAATCCCACTGTAAATCACCGGCGCGGCGCAGCCATGCGAAATGTTCGAGCGCCAGCGTCAGCGTCCCCCAGCCCCAGCCGACCAGCAGCCCGATACCCGCCCGCAGCGGCCAGCCCCAGAATCCGCGCATCCGCGCCGGGATTTCATCAGCCAACAGCACCAGCGCGCCGACCATCACACCGAACAGCAGGCCGACACCCAAGCTGTTGACGATGCGGTCGGGGCTGAGGACGCCGACGGGCAGCGGGAAGTTCAGCCACATCATCACCGCCCGCGCCAACCATGCAAAAAGCAGCGCCCAAATCACTCGCCACGTCAAGCTGAGGGGATTGCGGCGCAGCCGCAGCACGCTGTTGGTCAGCCACGCCACGCCACGCCCGATAGGGCTGACCGACGGCGGTAGGCTGCCCGCCTCATCGCGCACGACCGCCAGTGCCGCCGCCGACCCGCGCCGCCGCGTCTTGCGCTGCGCGTCGAGGTATTTGACCGCCGCCTCGGAACGGATATTGCCAACCGAGCGGGCGGCGGCCTCAGCGAGGACGGGGTGAGGGACATCCAGCGCCATCTCGGCCATCAGCAGGTCAATTTCGGGGCCATAAACCATCGGTGACCACACCTGCGGCTCGACTGTCTTGAGCTGGACGTGGGCGAGGGTGTTCAGCATCCGCCCGATATATTCGGTCTTGATTGATAGGCCGCCGCCCTTGCGGAGGACGGCACGGGTGCTGAGGACGCGCAGCGCGGCGCGCTTGGCGGCGGCGTCGGTTTCCTTCTGGAGCGCCTGCGCGACCTGCGCGGGGATGCGCGGCGGGTCTTCATCGGGCAGGGTCTCTAATCGGCTGAGGGCGCGCACACGGGCGGGGGCGTTGGCGCTGCGAACGGCGTGCAGGCACACCCAGCGCCGGTCATCGTCGCCCAAGCGCGCCCACCAGTTTTCTACGTTGATGCCATATTCCAGCGCGCCGCGCAGCATGACCTGTAAGCCCGTGTTGTCGATGCTCAGGCCATGCGCCCCGGCGCGGGCGTAGGTCGCCTCCATCACCATGAAATGCGTGACGCCCAGCAGGAAGCGCCCGTTGCCGAAGTCCCACGCGGCGCGGGCGCGCTCATACAGCGTCACCGGCTCCACAAGGTCAGCCGGTACGCCGGGGATGGCTTCCGCCTCGACCAGCACCATACCGGTGCGACCCAGCGCCGCCTCGACCTCATCCATCAAGGCGCGGGTGGTCTCGTGGCGGTTGTCCGGCTCCATGTCCACACTGCGGCGCAGCGCCAGCGTCACGCCCTCCGGCAGGCCGACGACGGCGGGCAGTTCGGCGCTGAATTGGAGCTGTTTCATCACCATCGGCGACGCGCCGTCAAACGGTAGCCGACCATTCAGCAGGTGGTAGAGCAGCAGCCCAAAGCTGTAGATGTCAGCGCGGCGGTCGAGAGTCTCGCTGGTGAGCTGTTCGGGAGCCATGTACATCAGCGTGCCGCTGCCGGGGTTAGCGGCGCGTCCGGCGGGGTCAAGCGCGGTGGCGAGGCCGAAGTCAGCGAGGTAAGGCGCGTTATTGCCGTCCAAAAGGATGTTCTGCGGCTTGAGGTCGAGGTGGACGACGTTTCGCGTGTGCGCGTAATCCAGCGCGTCGGCCATCGCCCGCCCGACCCGCACCACCTCGTCGAGAGTGAGCTGGCGGCGCTCCATCCAGCCGGACAGCGACCCGCCCGACACATAGCGCATGACGATGTACAGGCTGCCCGCGTGGTCGCCAAAGTCATAGATGGGCAAGATATGAGGGTGTTCGAGGTTGGCGATGGTCTTGGCCTCGCGCTGGAACATCCCCACCGGGTCATCAGTCGGTGACAAGCTGTGGGCGATGGTCTTGACCGCCACCATCCGGCTTAGTTTGGCGTCACGTGCGGACCACACATCGGCCATCCCGCCGCGCCCGATATGCTCAACGATTTGGTAATCGCGGATGACATCCCCAATATCGACCATGCTCGCTCCCCGCTGAAGGCGTCTTGTTACGTCCCCCTATCATACGCGGTTTTGGGGATTGGCGCGGGGCGAAGTCCGCAGTCTGCGAGGGGCGTTGCGCCATAAGCATAGCTCTATACAATGTAATTCAGCGCTTGGTGTAGGATATGCACCCACTTGTGAAGGAACGCTGTATGGAACCGGTTGGTAATGAAACACCCAACTCGTCAAACAACAGCACGCCCAGCCTCAGGAACGTGGTATTAGGCCGACTCATCATTGGGGCGCTGTTTATCTTTGCCGCTGGCTTTGTCCATTTGTGGTATGTGGGCGCGCTCGATATTTCTGAGTTTTCGCTGCCGTCGATTCTGGCGGTGGTCTATAACCTCATTGGACACTACCCGTTCGTCATCCTCGTCGGGCTAATCGGGCTGGCATGGATTTACTGGGGCGTGAATGAGTGGTTGACCGCCCGGAAAAATAGACCTTAGTCTGTACCGTTTAACAGCAGCCTTGCCTCGGCGCGCACTTCCTCGGCCAAGCCCGTTGGCGCGATGACTCGACCCTGCGCGCCGAGGCCAAAAAGCAGCATCCGCGCCAACTGCGGCGAGTCCATCACCACTTCCATCCCTACCCATCCATCATCGTCTGATTCGTCAAGCAGCCGCCAGCGCCCCGGCGTCAGCCACTGGACAAATTTCACGCGGTCCGGGTGAACGTTGAGGGTGATTTTGTACTCCGAAAAACTGTCGATGAAGTCTTTGAGGTGGTCTTTCCAGTAGGTCGGCAGGTCAAAATCGGGGCGGCGGGTGAAGGTCTGCGGCAGCACGTCCAAACGATGGAAGCGCGAGACGCGGTAGGTGCGGAATTCGTCATCGCGCAGCGCGACCAGATACCACAGGCTGGATTTATTGACCAAGCTGTACGGGGCGAGCGTGCGCTGACTGACCGAACCGTCATAGCGTTCGTAGGTGGCGTCAATCAGATAATCTTCATAGACAGCGCGCTGAAGGTCGTCCCAGAACGGCGGGCTGTCGGTGTCGCGCCACCACCACGCCGGGTCAACCATCAGGCGCTGGCGGATGTGGTCCACCGTCGGGCGGTGAGCGATGGGCAGCGCAGCCAACAATTTGAGCAGCAGACGGTCGCCCGCCTCACCGAGGCCGACCTCCTCCAGCGCTGTGCTGTTGCTGGCGACGAACAGCGACCGGACCTCTGAGGTGTGCAGGCCGGTGAGTGAGGTGCGGTACTGCTCATCCAGCGCAATCCCGCCGCCGTGGCCGCCCTCGCTGTAAATGGGGATGCCCGCCAGCGACAGCGCCTCGACATCGCGCAGGATGGTGCGCCGCGAAACCCCCAACTCGGACGCCAGCGCTTGGGCGGTCTGTTTGCCTTCGGTTTGCAGCCTGAGAATCAACGATAAAAGCCGGTCGGCGCGCATGGCAAAAATCTCCCAAACTTGGGTGACATAAGATGTCACCCATGCCAGTTTATCATGAGGGTATCGGATGCAACACACTCACATGAGAGGGAAAACACACCATGCAGAACCAACCGACACAGACCACCGAACACGGCCATTTTGACTTGGGCGACGGCACGCTGTACTACGAGGTCGCTGGCGGGGGCGAGACGTTGGTGCTGTCGCACGCGGCTTTCCTCGATAGCCGCATGTTCGATGCGCTCATGCCCACTCTGACCGAGAAATTCCGCGTCGTGCGCTACGACATGCGCGGTTATGGGCAGTCCAGCCGGGTCAGCGGGCCGGTCTGCCGCCGCGACGACCTGAGCCGCCTGCTCGACCATCTCGGCATCACACGGGCGCACATGGTCGGTTGTTCCAACGGGGGCGAAATCATGCTCGACCTCGCCATCGAACAGCCCGACCGAGTGGCGTCGCTGGTGATGGTCGATGCGACGCCCAGCGGATTCGAGATGGGATGGTCGGGGAACCGCCGCGCTATATTTATGAGATGTTCGGCGCGGCGCAGGCGGGTGACATCGATACGGCCAGCGAACTGCAAATCCGCATTTGGTTGGATGGTATATACCGTGAGCCGGACGCGCTGGACGCTGATCTGCGTGCTAAGGCGCTGATGATGAACCGTATCCCGGTCTCGCAGGCGACGTTTTTCATCGCCGACAGCGAACCGGTTAGTCCGCTGACGCCGCCCGCCGCGGCGCGCTTGTCTGAGGTGCGCTGTCCGGTTTTGGCGGTGGCGGGCGACCTCGATCACCCAGAAGTGGTGCGCGCCGCACAGGTCATCACGGCGGGCGTGCCAAACGGTCGCCTCGTGATGATGCCCGGCGCGGCGCACGTCCCCAGCTACGAACAGCCGGAAGCGTTTTGCGCGCTGCTGCTGGATTTTCTGTCGGCGTAAACCCCACGGCTTTTAGACTCGCGTTAGCCCCCATGACGTGGTGGGTTGGGCGGTGTTATACTGGTGGATACCGTTTAACCCACCGAGGACGCGCCGCCGAGTTTTAGATTTGGTTAGGGACTTTTTAAAAGTCATAACCTTACACTTTTCGCAGTTTATCATCCCTATCAAAAATTTTGGACAAGATATCGAGTTGCCCTTTTGTATACGCAGTTAAGTGAATGTCGGTTAGTGCTGTATTTGGCCTGTCTTTTAGAAAATCTTTGAAAGCCGATAACATAGTTTTTGCGGAGTCTTCATAATTTAAACCAGCATTGCCTGTAGCTAAAACGGGAAATGCAATGCTGGAAATATCAGCGACGTAATTCTGTGTTTCATTTAGACAGTTTCTCACACTACGTTTAACGATTTTGACATCTTTAACTGCAAATTGTTCATTAAAATCTGCTGCTACAATAGCAACGTGAAAAACATATTTAATTCCTCGTTGCTTTAATTCCCCTTGCTCATGACCTGACGAAGTTACAAGTACAGTTCCTAGTGGAACAGGAATTTTACTATATTGGGCTTTAATTTTCTCGTTTAATTCTAACTGTATGCTGTCCTCCATTATATCATTTCCTGAGATATGAGACCCATTTATACGAATACTTTTAGAAACGGAGTCGGCAGCAAAAATCCGTTGCATTTGCATATAGATGTTCTCTGAATTAACTATCACATCTACATTTGAGAAATCTGCAATATTTCCCCAAGCCAGATGCATCCTCGTAGGATGATACGAGGCAGGCTGGACTTCATATCTGTAAGTACTATAGACAGCTTCTAAAGGTTCTGAAACTTGCATTAAAGGATTTCTGTCGTCTTGTTCTGACCATCTATTTTGTATGCGATTGACTATTCGCCGTTGGTTCTCGCGAGTTTGCTCGGCAAGCCGAGGAATAGCTCTTTCAACTTCAATATATTTTATGTCAGCTTTACCTTCGGAGTAAGCTTTAATAGCTTCTAACCCCTTAATAGTTAACTGATCCAATGCATCTAATGTTTCTTTCTCTACTGCCTGTGAAATCATTACTGGTAAAACAGAAATCCCACGGCTTTGGGCATATGAGATTTCGCGTATAACCCAATTAGATACTGTATTTGGCAAGGCTATTACAATAAGAACATCAGAACTTTCTATGGCTTCATATATTTCCACATCCCAAGGATTGCCCTTGGGTAATTTTTCAATATCAAGAAAAGCTGTATCCTCACCAAATCTATCGTTCAAATAGCTCCATAACATTCTGGCAGCATCATTACTTTTCCCACCGTTATCTTTATCATTTTTGTGGCTTATGAAAATTTTGTACATTTTTCGCCTTTATATAGTGTTTAAGCTGAAAGTAAAGTTATATTGCAATAGTATCTAGGATAAAAATAATTGTCAAATAACAAATTTGTAAACATTTCTTTCTAACTTAAACCATTCCTCTTTAGACTCCCGTTAGCCCGCATGACGCGGTGGGTTGGGCGGTGTTATACTGGTGGATACCGCTTAACCCACCGAGGATGCGCCGCCGATGCCCGCACACCACGCCCCGCTCACCCCGCGAGAGGAACATCTCGCCACCGCCGCCAGCCGTCTAATGGTTGGGGTGGGCGCGCACGGTGTCTTGGCGGTGCTGTTGGCGCTGGCGGGAATCGGCGCTGGCCTGACCGGCGGCGGCCTGCTCTCCGCGCTGCAAGGCATCATCTTCCGCTTCAACGGAACGCCCGACGCGGCGTGGGTAGCTGCCCTGCTGCTGACCGGTGTCTGTACTATTGGCCTTGCAGTCGTCCGATTGGGCGTGCAAGCACATGAACGCTGGACATGGCTGGCCACGGTGCTGGTGGTCGGCCTGTCGGTGGCCGCACTGATGATTTTTGGCTTCTTCCCTGCCCTGCTGACCCTCGCCGCGCTCGGATGGGGCATCGCGCCGCTGTTGAAAGAACCGGGCGCGCTGCAACCCAACCCAGTGGCCGTCAAAGAACTGCGCGAACGGATGCGGGGCGGGCGCGCCTACGCCGTCATGACCGTCTACCTCATCCTAATGAGCGCGGTGGCGGTGATTTTGTTCCTTGCCAACGCGCCATTCACCCGCGGCCTCTCGACCAGTGTCACCGGCGACCTCGGACGCACCACTTTCGCCGGGTTGGTGGCGCTGGAACTGGCGATGCTGATGTTTATCGCGCCGTCGTTTACGGCTGGCTCCGTCACGGGCGAACGCGAGCGCCAAACCTATGATTTGCTCAAGATTACCCTGCTGCCCCGCGCCACCTTCCTGATCGGCAAGCTAGAATCGGCGCTGGGGTTCATCGCGCTGCTGCTGCTGGCGGCCATCCCATTACAGAGCATTGCCTTCCTGTTCGGGGGCGTCAGTGAGGTCGAGTTGGTGCTGTCACTGCTGGTCGTGCTGGTCACGGCGCTGACCTTCGGCGCGGTCGGGGTGTTTTTCTCGACACTGACCGAAAAGACCACCACCGCCAGCGTGCGCTCGTATTCGTCTGCGCTGCTGGTGATGCTGGGTGCACCGCTGCTGGGCGCGGTGGTCGGTGCGCCATTTTACGCGGTCATCAGCGGCGCGGGGACGGGCATGACCGGCTCGCCAGTGTGGGAGGGGTTCCTCGTCTACCTCGGCGCGCTGGTGAACGCTCTCAGCCCGTTCACGGCGGCCTCGGCGTCGCAGACCTTGTTGTTATCGCAGGGACAGGCGGGGCTGTGGTCAGCGACGTTGAGTAGTAACGGGGCGGTCATCCCGCTGGCCGCGCCGTGGATGACCTTCTGCCTGCTGTACCTGAGCGTGTCGGCGGTGCTGGTGACGGTCGCCGTCCGCCGCATCCGCGCCCAAGAGGAGTGAGGATTAACCCCATGACCACTGCAACCGCGCCGCTGATTTCGCTCGTCCGAGGTTGGGAGCGCCGCCGCCGCTGGGGAGTGGTTTTCGTCTGGCTGCCACGGATGCTCATCCCCGGCCTGATGATTGGCGTCCTGCTGGCCGTCTACGCCCGACTGCGCCCCGGCCTGCCCGATTCCCTGACCTATCCGCTGGTCGCCGTCTTATGCGCTCTCGGTGCGCTGGCCTTGATGGCGTCGGTGTGGCTGAGACAGCGCCCGCCAGTGTTGATTGCGCGCCACTTTGACCTTGAACTGGGCTTACGCGAACGCATCTCAACCGCGCTGGAACTCCTCGATGGGCGAATCAGCGGCGACCCCGGTTTGGCAGCGCTGCAAGTGGCTGACGCGCAAGAGGTCGCCCAAAACATCCGCCCAGAAGAGGCGCTCCCGCTGCGGACGGATATGCGCGGCTGGATTGCCGTGGCGATTCTACTCGTCGCGCTGCTGGTGTTGGCCTTCATCCCACCCGCGACGACCACCCCCGACGAGGCCGCCCAAGAGCGCGCCGCCGTCGATGCGATTACCGAGGCGGTCGAGGACATCGCCGCCGACATCGCGTCTGACCCGGATTTGACCGATGAACAGCGCGAGCCGCTGTTAGAGGCGCTGCAAGCCCAGCTCGAAGCGCTGCGCGACCCGGATATTTCGCTGGAAGAGGCGTTCGCCAACCTGAGCGAAATCCAATCGCAGCTCAGCGACACCGCCGAGGACATCCAGCAGCAGTTGGAACAGCGGGCCGCCGCTGCTGAGGCCGCCAATCAAGCCCTACAGCAGGGGCGCGACCCCAACGAGTCGGGTGAAGAAGCGCCGCCCGCCACGCTGGGCGAGTCGATTGAGCAGGTGCAGCAAGACCTCTCGACCATGAGCGATGAGCAGGCGCAGGCCACCGCCGATGCGCTCGATGCTGCCGCCGATGCGCTGGCCGAGACCGACCCGCAGACCGCTCAAGCCCTGCAAGACGCCGCCGAGGCGCTCCGCGAGGGCGATTTGGAGGCCGCGCTGGAAGCATTGGAGCGTGCCCAAAACAACCAGCAGCAGCAGGCACAGGAACAAGGTGAGCGCCAAGAGGGTCAGCTCGAACAGCTTCAAAACAGCGCGCAGGCCGCTGAACAAGCCCGCCAGCAGGCCGCCGAAGCCTCCGAGTCTGAGCAGCCGTCAGCCAGCGAGGGACAGCCGCAGGAAGGCGAGGGTGAGCAGGGCGGTGAAGGCGGCGAAGGTGAGGGTCAAGGCGGCAGCGAGACCGGTGAACAGGCCAGTGAGGGCGATACCCCCGGCTTAGGGTCGGGGAGTGACCCGGCAGTGTCGGAGGGGTCTGGTTCCGAGTCCACCGAGGGCGCGCAGGGCTTGGGTGGTGAAGGGGCAGGCGACGGCGCGGGCATCCTCAACCAAGATTCCAGCGAGCGTTTGCAGCCGCGCAACCCCAATCTTGAGCAGCCCGACAACAACCCCGACGGGCGCGGCGTGGGCGAGTATGAACCCATCTTTGCGCCGCGTTTCGCGGTCGAGGCCAGCGGTGATGACGAGGTGGAACTGCGCGCCGACCCCGGTGATGTCCCGCTGGACGAGGGCGAATTCCAAGAGAACGCCTTCGGCCAGTCGGTGGTGCCGTATAACGCGGTGTTCAGCGACTATGCCGACGCGGCCACCCGTGCGCTGGAATCGGGCTATGTCCCGCTGGGGCTGCGCGACGTGGTACGCCAATATTTCTCGTCGCTTGACCCGGCGGCAGGCGAATAAAACACAAAAAAGCGCCCCCTTTGGTTAAAGGGGGCGCTAATGTTTCGGCGGGGTGGGCTAAGACTAACGGTTGACGGTCTCCAGCACCGCCAGCACCTCGCTGGCCGGGCGCTGGGCGCGCACCATGTGTGCCACTTGGTCAAGCAGGGTGCGGAAGGACTCCTGCTCTTCCTTACGGCGCGCCTCGGCCTGTGTGAGCTGCCCCATCGCGTTGCGGATTTTGCTGTCGCTCTGGCTGGTCAGGTTCACAAGCTGGCCGCGCATCTCAATCAGGGAGATAGCGGTGGCGGCGAGGTCTTCGAGGATTTCAATCTCGTTGTCTGTCCACTGGCGCGGCTGGTCGTCGATGACACAGAACGAGCCGAGCGTATGACCGTCGCTGGTGGTCAGCGGCATACCGAGATAACCAATCACGCTCAGGTCAGTGATGGCGAGGTTGGTCTTGAGGAAATCGACGCGGCGGGCGTCATTGACCACCAACGGGGACTGGCTGTTGACGACGTGCTGGCAAAACGAATGTGAAAGCGGGGTCTGGCGCTGTGAAGCCCACGGCTCGGGCAGGCCCACCGCGCTCTTGAACCACTGGCGGTCACCATCGACCAGCGACACCAGCGAGACCGGGGCGTTGACCAGCCGTGAGGCCAGCCGCGTCAAGCGATCGAAAATCTGCTCGGTGGGGGTGTCCATCAGCATCAGCGACTTGAGGGTATTCAGACGGCGTGGGTCACGCAGGTTCTGGGTGTTGGCTGGGGCTTGTGGCACCGGGAAGAGAGGTTGTGTGTTGGAGGGGGTGCTGAACGGCACTTTAGTACCAGCTTTCTTATAAATTATGGATGTTGGGTCAGTATAAGGCTGAATACGGCGAAATACAACTTAACATTAAATGAAATGTGTTGAATTGAAGCATTTTAGTAGTATGTTATCGTTATCATGCCACAGTTACCTAGAGTAGTGGATGATAATGGCCTGAAAATTCGCTTTAATCATTTCCTGTCCGCCGATTGGCGTTTGGCGGTGCGGCCTACCCGCTCATGCCGTGTTAAAATGGTCGTGTTCGGGCGGAACCAGCACAGGCTAGAGCCGCCATGGGCGGGCATGTGTGCCCGCTGTTCAGTTTAGAGGAAAATAAGGGGTCTGCCGGATGGCAAAAGAGATGAAGTTTAACTACGGCGGACAGGCCGTGATGGAAGGCGTGATGATGCGCGGTCAGCGCATTTTCGCGGTGGCGGTGCGTGACCCCGACGGCAAGGTCTTGGTCCATAAGGATACCGTCCCGGCGGCGCTCTACCGGGGTCGCGTCTCCAAGACACCTTTCCTACGCGGCGTGGTCGGCCTGTGGGACTCGTTGGGGCTGGGGATGCGCGCCCTGCTGTGGTCGGCAGACGTGGCGGTCGGCGACGAGGCCAGCTTCACCGGTCCATTGGCGTGGGGGACGGTCGCGTTCTCGCTGCTGTTCGGCATTGGCCTGTTCTTCGTCCTGCCAGCGGCGGCATCGGCGGGCATCGAGTCGCTGTTGGGGCTTCAGGACGCCTCCTTCCTCGCCAACCTGATTGAGGGCGGAGTGCGCCTGACCATCCTCATCGGCTATATTTCGCTGGTTGGGCTGATGCCGGACATGCGCCGCGTGTTCGCCTACCACGGCGCAGAACACAAGACCATCAACGCCTATGAGGCGGGCGCGGAGCTGACGCCGGAGGTGGTGCAGCAGTACCCCATTGAACACCCGCGCTGCGGCACAGCCTTCCTGCTCATCGTCGTATTCGTCGGCGTGCTGGTCTTTAGCCTCGTGCCGCGTGGAAACTTCATCATCCTGCTGCTGTCACGGGTGGCGCTCATCCCGGTCATCGCCGGCATCGCCTATGAGGTGCTGCGCTGGACGGCGCGCAACCTGCACCGCCCATGGGTGCGCGTGCTGATTAAGCCCAACCTCGCTTTGCAGCACCTGACCACCCGCCAGCCTGACCTCGCCATGCTGGAAGTGGCGATTGCAGCCTTCAAACACGTCTTGGTCAGCGAAGGTGAGCTGGACGAGGCCGAGGTCGCGCAGTACCCAGTGACGGACGGCAAGAAACCCGCTGCCGTGCCAGCGTCTGCCGCCGCACCCGTCGGGCAGTAGCCACCGCGCCATTTTTTGAGTTTGCAACAGGGGGTCAGCCCACAGTTTTCTGGGCGACCCCCGTAATGTAACCCAACATCCCCCAGCGCGGCAGGCCGAGGCGGTTGTCCAGCCAGCGCCAAACCCACGCGAACATTAGAAATCCGGCATAGCCCAGCCAGACGCCAAGCGTGTTCATCATCACGTCGTTGATGTCAATGGTGCGGTAGTTGAAGCGCAGCAGGATGCACAGCATCAACTGTGTTCCCTCAATTGTGAGGCCAACCAGCGGCCCCAGCACAAGGAAATGGCGCGCGCGCAGTCCGTTGACCACGAAACTCAGGCCGAAGCCAAATGGCACAGTCATGAGGACGTTGAGAGCCAATCCCGTCAACGCGGTGCGGAAACCCCCATAGGGGCCAAAATACATTGGCACGATATTGATGTTTTCCCACAGCCTTCCCCACGACCACCATTCAGCGATACAGTGGTCGATTCGTGTAGGGAACAGGGTCAGATTCATGACATTGAGCAGGTAGACACCGAAGACTAACCAGCACACCACATATGATGGGTGGCGCGTCCGCCACGCCAACACCGCCGCCGCCGCGATGAGCGCGGCAGCGGCATATGGCCAGAGGTCAAAGTCATATTGGCCTGCGTCTCCCCAGACGTAAACCGTCATGGCCGGGTTTAGTCCCCGGTGCTGGCGGCAGGGTCCGGGGTCGGCGTCGCCACCGAGAAGATGGCGGTAGCGGTGGCTTCCATGTCGGCGTATTCGGTGCTGATGGTCACATCACCAAAGCCGCGCACCACCGAGACCCACGTCCGCCCCGGCTTCATCATAATTGACTCGTTATTGCCGTAGATGATTTGGAGCGCGGTGCCGGGGTTGTTGTCGCGCCGCCGCCAAAAGCCCTGATAGTAAACACCGTCGCGCATCAGGTAGGCGCGCCCCTGCCCTTCCAGCACAATATCGACCGAGGTATAGCTTGCGCCTTCTGGGAACAAGTCGGGACGTTCGCGGTGCTCGACCTCAATCACGATAACGTTGTCGGCCCAAAGCTGCTCGTCGGTGGCCGCGTCGGTGTGGATGATGCCATCGGTGTAGCGCAGGTAGCGCCCGGTGGCCTCATCATACTGCCAGCGCGCATCGGTTTGGCCGTACCAATCGATGAAGATGTCGGTGGCCGGTATTCCGCCCGCGTCGGGCTGGTCTTTGAACGCGAACCCAAAAGCGCGCAGCGGGGTGTTGACCTCACGGCGGGTGGCGCGTTCGTAGAGCAGTTCTGGTTGGAGGAACAGCGTATGCTCGAAGGCTTTGCCTTCCTCTGGCACACGGATGAAGCCCGCATCCTCGTTGTCGCCCTTCAGCGGCGAGAAGGTCTGGAACACCCATTCCGACGACATGATGATGCCTTGAATTGGCTCGGACGTGCCTGAATAGGCGAACAGTGCGTTATACATCGGCACAAGATAAGTATCGGCCAAGCGAGCGCTGCGGACCGACCCGATAATATCGGGGAGCTGGCTGCGGTAGATGGCCGCGAAGCGTGTGACGCCGCCCTCGGCCTCGAACTCATACACCACATCGGCCATGTTGACGTTGGTCTGCGGGCGCACGACCGGCGGGAAATTGCTGATTTTGACAATCAGGTTGCGCCGGTTCATCGCTTCCTCGTCAGGGTAAGGCTGACCAGTCAGCGGGTTGACACCCTCCGGGTATGAGAACGGCCCGACCGGTGTGGGCGTCGGGGACGGAGTGGCGGTGGGCGTGTGGGTCGGCGTTGGGGTCGAGGTGTTGGTCGGCGTCAGCGTCGGCGTGGCGGTGGGGGTATTGGTCGGGCCGGGCGGGGTGTTCGTGAAGAACAGCAGCGGCTCCGGTTCGGGCGTGTTGGTGTAGAACTGGGCGGCGGCGGGCGCGGACGGCGCAGACAGCGCCACCACCCCCAGCGCAACAGCCGCAAGCGCGGCCAGTAGTCGGAACATGGCGGGCTAGACCTCATGACCTTGTGGGGCAAACGGGATGTAGTATAGCGGTGGGCGGCGGGCGGCGGGTAGGGCGCGGCGCGATGGCGTAGGGCAGACGGGGGCTAGGGCAACTATTTTGTCGGCTTCAACAAAATGGTTGTGCCGTGTCTGCGTGTTTGGCAGTAATGACCCCACAGACCATTTTGATACTACTATCAAAATGGTTGACATTGGTTCTGACGCCAAGCGCGAGGTCGAGGACGATTTACAGGCTCGGTCAGCGGGCAAGCACCGGCACATGGTTAGCACTTGTGTTAAAACTCTGCTAGAAAACCCCACTCCCCGCTTGACACAAGCGGGGATATTGGCCTATAGTCATGACGTAAATTAGCAGTGTGACGATGAGAGTGCTAAAACACTTTCATCCAGCCCTCAAAAAACCACCAATCCTAAGGAGTACATCACTATGAACATCCGTCCTCTGGGTGACCGCCTTCTGGTCGAGCCAATTGAGAGAGAAGAAACCATCGCTGGCGGCCTGCTGCTGCCGGAGACCGCCAAGGAAAAGCCGCAGCAGGGCAAGGTCTTGGCTGCTGGTGCTGGCCGCCGCGACGACAGCGGCAAGCGCATCGACATGGACGTGCAGGCTGGCGACACCATCCTGTTCGCCAAGTACGCTGGCACCGAAATCAAGATCGACGGCAAGAAGCTGTTGATCATGAAGGAAGCCGACGTTCTGGGCATCGTCGAGTAATTCGACCCCCAAACCGCTGAAACCCCTTTGTGTCTAGGCGGCGCTGCGCCGTCTTGACCTTTGTATTATCCCCCAACTTGAAGTGACCTTGTAAGGAGAACGACCCAATGGCTAAACAACTGCTGTTCAAAGAAGAAGCCCGCCGCCGCCTTCAGGCTGGCGTCGATAAACTCGCCAACGCCGTCAGCACCACGCTGGGGCCGAAGGGCCGCAACGTCGCGCTCGACAAGAAGTTCGGCGCGCCGACCGTGACCCACGACGGTGTGACTGTCGCTAAGGAAATTGAACTCGAAGACCCGTTCGAGAACATGGGCGCGCAGCTTCTGAAGGAAGCCGCCACCAAGACCAACGACATCGCGGGCGACGGCACCACCACCGCCACCGTGCTGGCGCAGGCCATCGTCAACGAAGGTCTGAAGAACGTGGCCGCTGGCGCCAACCCGATGCTCCTGAAGAAGGGCATCATGTACGCCGCCGACCTCGTGAGCAAGAACATCCTCGAGCAGGCCACCCCCATCGAGACCAAGGACGAGATTGCCCAAGTTGCCAGCGTCAGCGCGCAGGACAACGAAATCGGCAGCCTGATTGCCGAAGTCATGGACAAGGTTGGTAAGGACGGCGTCGTCACCGTCGAAGAGAGCCGTGGTCTTGAGTTCGAAACCGAGTACGTCGAAGGTATGCAGTTCGACCGTGGCTACATCAGCCCGTACTTCATCACCTCGCCGGAGTCGATGGAAGCCATCATCCAAGACGCCCACATCCTCATCTACGAGAAGAAAATCAGCGCCGCGCAGGACATCGTCCCCGTGCTGGAGAAGCTGATGCAGATTGGCAAGCGCGAGCTGGTCATCATCTCGGAAGACGTGGACGGCGAAGCCCTCGCCACCCTCGTCCTCAACAAGCTGCGCGGCCTGCTGAACGTCTTGGCGATTAAGGCCCCCGGCTTCGGTGACCGTCGCAAGGCCATGCTGCGCGACATCGCCATCCTGACCGGCGGCACCGTCATCAGCGAAGAGACCGGTCGCCGTCTTGAGACCGTCACCCTCGCCGACCTCGGTCGCGCTGGGAAGGTCGTCAGCAGCAAGGATAACACCGTCATCGTTGACGGCGCAGGTTCGGAAGAAGACATTAAGGGGCGCATCGAAGAAATCCGCCGCGAGACCGACCTGACCACCAGCGACTATGACCGTGAGAAGCTGCAAGAGCGTCTCGCCAAGTTGAGCGGCGGCGTCGCGGTCATCCGCGTCGGCGCAGCCACCGAGACCGAGCTGAAGGAAAAGAAGCACCGCGTTGAGGACGCCCTGAGCGCCACCCGCGCAGCAGTCGAGCAGGGCATCGTCCCCGGCGGCGGCGTCGCACTGGTCAACGCTGTCAAGGCGCTTGAGAACGTCAAGCTCGACATCGACGACGAGAACACCGGCGTGCAGATTATGCGCCGTTCGCTCGAAGTCCCGATGAAGAAGATCGCCAGCAATGCTGGTGAGGATGGCGCGGTCATCATTCAGGAAGTCCGCCGCCTCCAGAAGGAAAAGAACAACCCGCGCATTGGCTACAACGTCAACAGCAGCCAGTACGTTGACATGATCGAGGCGGGCATCCCCGACCCGGCCAAGGTCACCCGCGGCGCGGTCGCCAACGCGGCCAGCATCGCCAGCATGATCTTGACCACCGAGGCGCTCATCACCGACGTCAAGGAAGACAACCCGATGCCCCAGATGCCGCAGGGCGGCGGCATGGACTTCTAAGTCCGGCACAGCCTAACAAAAAATCCCCTTCTCGACTGCGAAAAGGGGATTTTTTGTTGAAGGAGTGGGGTACTACGCCCGGCGGACGACCCGCAGCAGCGCCAGCAGCACAATCGCACCGACGAAAGCCGTCAGTAAGCTGCCGAGGTTGAAGCCCGTGACACCGGCGTTAACGCCCAGCGCACCCAGCAGCCAACCACCCAACAGACCGCCGACGATACCGACGATGATGTCCTCGACCAGCCCTTGGCGGTGGTTGGTCTTCATGACCATGCTGGCGAGCCAACCGGCAATCGCGCCGACAACGATCCAAATCAAGATGCTTGTAGCGTCCATGGTTGATGTTGCTCCTGTGGGGATGTCCCTGTTATCAGATAAGGGCAGGTTGTGCGCCCTGTATACCTCTATCATAGAACGTTCCCACATAGCACGAATGAGCTTAACGGGTCATCTTGGTATAGGTCAAGTGACGGATGAGGGGTTAGGACTTTCCTACCCCCGACCAGCCAGCCAGCGCACGACCGGCGTCCCATCGGCGTGGAGGCGCTCACGCAGCGCGGCCTGTGCCTCGTCGGTTGACCCAAACTTGAGGATGCCGTAGAAGTGCTCGTACCCGGCGATTTGTCCGTCGCGGTGCGCGTCGGGGCTGCCGTGGCGCTCGAAATCGGCCAGCAGGAGCATCATCTGGTTGTGCAGCACAGTTAGGACCTCGCTGGTTTGGGGACGAGCGGCGAGCCGGGCAATCTCGCTGTGGAAGGCCACTAGCGCGGTGCGACGGGCATCCCACGCGCCGGAATCATGGGCGCGGCGCGCTTGTTCCAGCGGCGGGCGCACCGCCTCTAAGAGGCTGACGCGAGTGTGGTCACGCGCCGCCCAGCCCAGCGCCAGCCCACCAACCTCGGCGGCCAGCGCGAACACCTCGTGGGCGGTGTCGGGGGTGAAGGCGCGCACGCGCACGCCGCGCCGCGACTCCGACGACACCCAGCCCTCGCGCTCTAGGCGGTGTAAGGCGTCGTGGACGGCGGCTTGGCTCACGCCGTAGCGCTGCGCCAGCGCCAGCACGACCAAGCGCTCCCCGGCGCGTAGCTCACCCGACCGCAGCGCCCCGCGCAGGGCATCGGCCACCGTCTCACCGAGCGTGGCCGACGCACTCACGGCGTCCAGTCCGCGCTCAGGCCCGCGATAATGTCCAGCGTGCGCGGGCCGTCGCCATTGAGGGGCAGCACGATAATCTGGCCGGTGGCGTTGGCGCTGGGGCTTTGGCTGAACATCAGCGCGCTGCCGTCCGGCGCGAGGGTCAGGCTGCTGACCCAACCCGTAGCGCGGTAAATCGGTTCGGCGGAGGCAGGGTCAGCCAGCGGGATGCGCCAGATTTCGGCGGCATTGACCAGCGTGCGGACGGCGAACACCGACTCGCCGTCGGCATCGAACACCGGCCAGTTGTCCATCACCTCGTTGTTGGTCAGCGGGGTCAGGCGGCGTGTTTCCATATCCATCACGACAATTTCCCACGTCTGGGCGTCGAACGGCTGACCGCGCACGAAGGCCATCAGCGCCCCGTCAGGCGAGAAGCGCGGGCGGAAGGCGCGCATCCCCAATTCGCTGTACAGCGCTGTGACTTCACCCGCGCCGTCGGTGGGCGTGCTGAGGAGCGCCAGCGCGCCGTCACCGCGCAAATCGGAGGCGAACACCAGCGCCTCACCGTCCGGCGTCCAGACGGGGCTGTACTCGTCTATGGCGGTCTCCAGCACACGGGTGGCGGGTTCACCGACCGCGCCCAGCCCGACCACATACAGGTCATAGCTTCCCTCGCGGTCACTGATGAAGGCGACCTGCCGCCCGTCGGGGCTGATGGCCGGGGCGGTGTTAACACTCGTGCCGTCAGTCAGTTGGGTGGCCGCCCCGCCCTGTACCGGGCGAGTGAACAAGTGTTGGGTAATCTGTTCGCTGCTGGCAATCACGCCGGAATACACCACCCGACCGCTGTAGGCCGCCCCCGTCCCCAGCGGGGCGGGCGTCGCGCCGCCGGGGCGCAGCGCGTCGAGCGTGGCAAGGCTGGGGATGTTGCGCTCATCAGCGGCAATCTGGGTCTGGAGCGCGCCGGGGACAGGGGTATTGGTATTTAGCAGGCCGCTGCCTTCCGGCGTGGCCGTCCCGCCCGCCCGCGACGGGGTTACGGGTGTGGGCTGGGCGAGGAACTGTCCGCCGATGAGTACAATCCCGGTGGCGATGAGGGTGAGCAGCACACAGCCAATCAGCGCGCCGACCGTGACGCCCATCCACATGCCTGTTCCACCGCCTCTGGCGCGTTTGAGCGGCTGGGGATTGGTCGGGACGCGCACGGCGCGCATCCCAGAGACCGGGGTGGGCGGCGTGGCGGGGGTCACGGGGGTGGCCGAGAACTGCGGCATATTGACCGCCATCGGCTGCGTGACCTCGGCCACCGGGCGGCGGTTGGGCTGGGTGTCGTGGGGGTTGAAGCCCGCCGGATTCTCGACCGCCATCCGCAGCGCCTCGGTCATTTCGGTGGCGGTCTGGAATCGTTCCTCTGGTCGCTTGCGCAGCGACTTGAGGATGACGTGTTCGAGGCTGAGGCCGAGGTTGGGGTTGAACTGGCGCGGGCTGGGTGGTTCTGCCGTCACCTGCATGACCGCGATGCTGTAGGGCGTCTCGGCATTGAACGGGCGGCGACCGGTCACCAGCTCGAACAGCACCACGCCCAACGAATACACATCGCTGCGCCCGTCGAGGGGCTGACCCTGCGCCTGCTCCGGCGACATATAGGCGGGCGTGCCAACCACCCCGTGCTGGGTGAGGGTTAATTCGGTGGTCAGGTTTTCACCGAACACACGGGCGATGCCGAAGTCGGTGATATACGCGCCGCCTGCGTCGTCCAACAGGATGTTAGAGGGCTTGAGGTCGCGGTGCAGCACGCCCTTGGTATGCGCGTAATCCAGCGCCGGGGCGAGTTGTTGATACAGCGCCAGCACGCGCTCTGGGGCGAACACCCCTTCTTGCAGGTAGGCGTCCAGCGACCCACCGGACATATAGCGCATGGCGATGTAGGGCTGCCCCTCGTGTTCGCCGTGGTCATAGACCGGCACAATCGAGCGGTGTTCAAGCTGTGCGACAATCGACACCTCACGCTCGAAGCGCTTGAGGTAGGCGTCGTCCTTCATCTGGTCACGCGGGAGGATTTTGAGCGCCACCACGCGGTTCATCGAGGTCTGGCGTGCGAGGTAGACCGTCGCCATCCCGCCCCGCCCGATGGCCGACTCTACCACGTAGCCGCCGATGGTCTTTCCGATGAAATCTTCACTCATCCGGGGCTGTTTCCGAGTTCTCATCCCACCCGATACATCCAGCGCAGGGCCGCCGGACGGCACACCATACGCTGGGAACTAGCGCACATTATACGGCACAACCCGCCAAACCACACGGTCAGTGCGTTAAGGGTGGGCGCAGAACCTCACCCACCTGCCAGCGCCGACAGCGGGAACATCTTGCCCATCGGCGTATCGGTCGGGGTGAGTATGACGGGCGGCGCGCCCTCGCGTTCAATGACGATGGATTTCCCGTCAGCACGGGCAGGGATATTCAGCGCGGCGAGGTGCGCCAGCGCCGCGTGCAGCGTCAGACATTCGCCCAGTTCGGGGTGGTTCCAGCGCGCCGGTAAGCCCATCGGACGGTCAGCCCCCGTAGCCCTGCACATCGATGATGTAGTTGCGTGCGCCGCCGCCCAGTTCTGGCACGCGCACCGCATAATCCGCCGACTCGCCTGCCGCCAGCGACGCGATGCCCAGCGGCGTAAACCACGCGCCAATCACGTCGCCGGTGCTGTCAAATACCGTGATGACGCCCAGCAGGTCGCGGGCGGTCGCGCCCTCGCCGGTGTGCGTCACCGTCCCCATGATGGACAGGCTGCCGTCTGGAGAGAAGGTGGAAGAATCCGTCCATGCCAGCGCGGGCGCACCCATCACCGGGCGCGGCGGCGGGAACAGCGCGCCGTCCCCGACCGTCACGCGGTAGCCCAGCGCCTCGGCGGGCTGCCCCTGACCGAAGCGCAGGCTGAACGGGGCGAATCCCCCAGCGGGCAGGTGGTAGCCCATTGTAAAATCATTGGCCTCGATAACCGTATTGCCCACGCCGCTGCTGTTGGTCCATGCGGCGGTGTTCTGGGCTTCCAGCGCCGCCACGCGGATAAACCCGAATGCCGCCGGTTCAGCGGGCGGGAGCGGGCTGTCGGCGTTGAGGGTGATGGTGTTGACGGCGCGCTGCACGTCGGCCAACAGCGCCGGGTCGGTGGGGACGGCGGCATCGGCCAGCGCGACCAAGCCGCCAGCCGTGCTGATAAAGGTATTCAGCGGGGTTTGTGAGCCGTCGGGGTTCAGACGCGCCCCGCTGAAGCGCCACGCGCCGTCGGGCGTGCGCTCAACCGCTGTTTGAGTATAGCGGCGCTGGTCGGGGCGGTGGGTGGACTGAATTTCGGCAGCCAGTGTCCCCAGTGCGGTATCGTCCAGCGCCGCGCCGACGCGGATGGCCGCGACGGTCAGGACGGGGGCTGGCGCGCCGGGCGGAGAAAACGACGCGCTGGCGAGGGTCGCGTCGTTTTGGACGTAAACCGCCCAGTGGCGCGGCACGGCCACGCTGAACGCACCGGATGGGTGCGCCCAGACCTGCGGCGAGAGGTCAGGCGGGAGGGCGGTCGGCGCGTAGACTACGGCGTCGCCGCCGCAGGCCGTCAGCAGCAGCGCGGCGAATAAGAGCAGGGTGGGCAGGGCGCGATGGTTGCACATATCGCCCCAGTATATCCAAAAACCGCGCTGGGGTGGGAGGTGGTGTGGGTGAGAAGCATCAGGGTGGCGCGGCGGGCCGGATGGTTAGGGCGGAAAGGACCTGCCCTTTCCGTACAGGAAGAAACCTTCTCGCACAAAGATAAAAAAGAGCGGGATGATGGGTCTGTAGGGGTGACCCAGTGGGTCGCCTGACGTCCATCTCAATTTCCCCTCAAGCCGGTTTTAATGTGTTTGCCCTCGCTCCTATTCCCCGCCCCTGCCAACCCACGGCAAAATCGGCTACACTTCTGGCCTGTGCAAGCCCAGAGAGAGGCATAACCGCCTTGAGGAAGATTGTGCTGCTGGTCGGGTTTTGGCTGGTCGTCACACCGCTGCTTTTAGAGGGGGTGGTGCGCTTGGCGACTCCCGCGCTCCCGCCCTACTTGCAACTGGTCGCGCAGCGCGTCACGACCGGCGAGGCGCTCGACATCAACCGCATTGGGCTGATGTCGATGGATATCGACCACAACTTCATGATGAAAACCGACATCACCGACGCGCTGTACGGCCCCGCGCCGGGCGTCGCTTTCCGAGTCAGCACGGTGCAGGTGCAGGACAGCCGGATGGGATTCCGCAGCCGCCCGTTTACGCTGGGCGACCCCATCGGCGCGATGGTGGTGGGCGACTCGTTCTCGTTCTGCTTCACCGAATATGAAGACTGCTGGGTAACCCGCTTCGACCAATCGACCGGGCTGCCGACCCTCAACACCGCGCAGGGTTCGACCGGCAGCGTCAGCCATTGGCGCTTTATCGACACCTTCGGGCGGACATTCGAGCCGCCGCTGGTCATCTGGCAGTTTTGGGTCAACGACTTCAACGAAGATTACCAACTCGCCGTCCTGCGCGGCGAAATACCAGAGTCGTCGGTGCGCACAGAAGTCCCCGATTACCCCGACGAGGGCGGCGCGGTTGTGCAGTGGTTGCGCGCCAACTCAGTCGCGTGGGCGGTGACCGAGGTCGCGCTGGGCAACGAATCCGCCTACGTCAGCGACTTTGAGAAATATCACTTCACGCGCCCGTACAGCGTCGAGTACAACGGCCACCGGCTGAATTTCGGCCAGCGCTACGAGCAAATCGCCACCAATATCGACGACCCGCGCGTCTACACTGGCATCCCAATGACGCGCATGGCTCTGCGGCAGGCCAAGGTGGCGGTCGAGGGCTGGGGCGGCCAATTGGTCGTGGTCGTCCTGCCCACCCGCGAGGAGGTCTACCGTGACCTGACCGCCCCGGTGATGGGTGAAGAGGCGGTCGATGCGCTGGGCGCGCCGCGCCGCGTCATGAACGGGCTGTGCCGCCTCGAAGCGCTGACCTGCCTCGATATGCTGCCGGTTTTTCAGGGCTACGCCTCACAAGGCGACCACCTGTATTACACCGACGATATGCACCTCAACCCGACCGGCAACGCCATACTCGCGCTGGAAGTCGAGCGCTGGTTGCGCGGGCTGGGGTATGTTGAGTAGGGGACGTTATGGGTCATTCCGATACCATCCGCTTGGGGTTCAAACCCCAAGCTATCGGTTGCGACGGGAAGCCCACTAAAGGGGCTTGCCCCGTCGCTTTTGCACTCGAAACGAGGTTCACCAAGGTTAAAATGCAGCCCCTTTAGTGGGCTTTGGCTGTTCTTTGTAGCTGGAGGCTTGAGAGCCTCCAGCGGCAAGTGAGGCGCACTATTCCAGATAGAGCGTATATTTACAAACACCCTCATCACTAAACAAAGGAGTCCATCATGGCAAAGACCCTGTTTGAACTGCTCGAAGCCCTGCCCGACGAGGACGTATTGGCCGCCAGCGGCGACGCGATGCTCAACGCGCCGGTGGTCGAATCAACCGACGACCTCCAACCAGGCGGGGTGTTCGTGGCGCGCCGTGGGCGCACCACCGACGGTCACCGCTACATCAGCAAGGCGATAGAGTTGGGCGCGGGCGCGGTCATCGGTGAGGACGACCTGACCGATTTACCCGTGCCGTATGTCCGCGTGCGCGATACACAGGCCGCGCTCGGCTTATTGGCCGCCGCTTACAACGATTCCCCGTCACAGGCGCTGGTCGTCATCGGTGTGACCGGGACGGACGGCAAAACCACCACCAGCACCATGATTCACAGCATCCTCAAGCTGGCGACCGGTGGGACGGCGGGCTATATCTCGACCATCGCGGCGGACATCGGCGGCCAACAGCTCGACACGGGCTTACATGTCACTACGCCGGGCGCGCCGCAGGTTCAGGCGCTGCTGGCGCAGATGGCCGACAACGGCCTAACCCACTGCGTGCTGGAGATGACCAGCCACGGCCTCGCGCAGGGGCGCTTAATCGGCGTGGACATCGACGCGGCGGTCGTCACCAACATCACCCACGAACACCTCGACTATCACGGCGACTGGCAGGGTTACCGCGACGCCAAGGCCACCATGTTCCACATGCTCAAGCGCAGTTCGTATAAATCGGGCGTGCGCGTCGAGACCGATTTCGAGGCTTACGCGCCGGAATCGCACATCCCGAAGGTCGCTGTTATCAACACGGACGACGCCGGGGCGCGCACGCTGCTCGACATCCCGACCGATGTGCGCGTGACCTACGGCATCGATGGCGAGTCGGACTGCAAGGCCGAGGAGATCGAGCTGCGCCCAGACGGGGCATCGTTCCGCGTCGGGTCGGCCAAATTTGACCTAAATTTGGTCGGCGCGTTCAACGTCTACAACGCGCTGGCGGCGATTGCCGTCACACGGGCGCTGGGCGTCAATTACAAGAACATCTATAACGGCCTCGCGGCGGTGAAAGCCGTCAGCGGGCGGATGCAGGCCATCGACGAGGGACAGAATTTTATCGCGATGGTCGATTTCGCCCACACGCCCAACGCCCTAAAATCGGCGCTGGACGCAGCGCGCACGTTAATTCAGCCCGGTAAGCGGGTGATTTCGGTGTTCGGCTGTGCTGGTTTGCGCGATGTCGAAAAGCGCCGGATGATGGCCGAGACCAGCGCCCGCAGCGCCGACATCACGGTCATGACAGCCGAAGACCCGCGCACCGAGTCGCTGGACGCGATTCTACAGATTATGGCCGACGCGGCGGTGTCACAGGGCGGCGTGGAGGGTGAGACCTTCTTCCGCGTCCCCGACCGGGGCGAGGCGCTCTACCGCGCCTGCCAGATGGCGCAGCCCGGCGATATTGTCATCGCGTGCGGCAAGGGCCATGAGCAGAGCATGTGCTTCGGCACAATCGAATACCCGTGGGACGACCGCGACGCGCTGCGCGCCGCCCTCAAGGGTCAGCCGCTGCGGACGCTCCCGACGGCGGAAGGGCTGTAGGGCGAGGATAAGCCTTCGTCACAAAAAACAAAACCCCCTCTCTTAGGGAGAGGGGGCTGGGGGTGAGGTTCGTTGTGCGCTTACTCGCTGACGCTTGCGCCGTCCATGCCTTCCAGCAGTTGCGGCAGGTACCACACGTCCAGCGGGTCAACCATCTCGCCCTCTTCGGCCAGCGGCGTGCCATCCTGAAGGTTCAGCGGACCCGCCCACAGATAGATGGTATCAACATTAGCCTCGTCGGCGGCGTAGGCGGCCACCTCAGCGGTGAACTCCTCAAGCTGGACGAGCTGTTCCTCGGTCAAGCCTTCACCGAGCGCGAAACCGGTCACGGTTCCAGCGGGGTCATTGATGGATTCCCACGTCGGGTCGGTCCAGTCCCACGCCTGCTCCCAAGTGCCTTCTTGGACCGAAGCCACGAGGTCAAAGTACGACAGACCCCAGTTGTAGAACGGGACACCGAGGCAGGCTTCCGGCGCTTGGGTGCAGCCCGCAATCGAGTTATAGGGGACAGAGTATACGGCTTGGCCGTCGGCTTGGCGCTGGGCGGCCACGTTGACCATCTCGGCGGTATCGACGCCGCTCATGACGACATCGAAGCCGTTATCGAAAAAGCGGTTGGTCTCCTCGGTCACATCCAAGGTCACGCCGGGGATGGCGAACCAGAAGCCAATCCACGTCACGGCGAATTCGAGTTCGGTGTCGCTGTCCTTGTAGGTCTCCCAGCAGTGGCGCGCACCGAGGTAAGCCGACGCTGCGACGCGGCGGGTCTCGGCGTTAATCAGCGGCCCGACGTAGCCAATCTTGCCAGTCTCGCTGGCGAGAGCGCCCGCGCAGCCCGCCAGCAGGCGCGCCCATTCAATCTTCGCCATGACGTTGCCGAGGTTGGCCGGGGCATCGCCAATCAACACATCATCGCCAGAGACGTTGATGAACACGACATCGGGGTATTGTTCAGCGACGGCGGCGGTGTCTTCCTCGAAAGCGTCCGAGGTGGTGAAGATGACCTGCGCGCCTTCTTCAACAAACAACTCGACGACATCGGCGAGGGTGGTTTCAGGGGTATCGGCGGCGTTCAGGCTCTCGAACACCAACATGCGCGCACCGGGCAGGTTCTCCTCGACGTACAGGCCGCCCTCATAGTGGGCTTGGCTCCAGCCACGGTCGTCCTGCGGCCCGACCAAGACCATCCCGAACACAAATTCATCTTGCGCGGCGGCGGGGGCCAGCGCGGTCAGTACGACGGACAGCACGAGGACTGCCAAAACACTCATCTTGCGTAACATGGCTGGGAATTCTCCTTGAAGGATTGTTTGGCTATCTGGTGAAGAAGCGCCGTTGGTGATTATAACCAAGATTGGGCGGACAAAAACACAGGGTTTTGACGGTTTGGCTTGTGGAAAAGTGACAAATGCCTATTTCAGAGGGGCAGATGGAAAGAGGTTTATCCCCGGCGCTGTAGCCAACCCACAAAACAAAAAAAGCCCCTCGGCGTGAGGGGCTTTTCTGTCGGACGGTAAGGCTTGGGTTACTTGGTGTCGCTCAAGATGATGGTGAAGTCGCCGCCAGTATATTCCAGCATGGCCCCCTCGACCCCGGCGTTGTAGAAGAACACGTCAGTCCCGAAGAACAGGTACTTGCCCGGCTCGGTCAACTCTAGGCCGCGAATGGCCGAGTCCGTGCCGATGCCTTCCGGGTCATCGCTGTTGACCGCGAGGCGGACACCACCCGGCCCGAACACCATCGCCAGCGTGTCGAAGTCGAGGCTGCTGAGGCTCAGGTCAACCGTGACCGGGGCTTCCTCGACGATGAAGGTGTAGTAGTAAACCGGCTCCTCAAGGGTCGAGTAACCCTCAGAGGTCGCGCCCAGCACGAGGTCGCCAGAGAAGAACAGGCGGTCTTCCGGGTTTTCCGGCGCGGTGAAGCCGCTGGCGGTCAAGGTATAGGCCTGCGACTCGGCCAGCGCGGCATCCGACTCTTCCAGCACGTTGTCGATGTAGGTGTAGGTCGAGGCGAGGATGAAGTAGCTGCCGTTGGCCGGTAGTTCCACGCCATCAATCAGCGACGAGAGGGGCTGCGGGCCGCTGTCGTCATCACTGCCGACCACCTGACCGGCTGGCCCCAGCAGGACGATGAACGGGTCAAGGTCAGAATCGTCGGCCTGAAGCATCTCGACCGTGACGACATCGCCTTCCGAGCCGAAGAAGCCGTAGAGCTGTGCGGTCACGTCGCCCTCGAATACCCCATCGACCGTCACACCATCTTCCAACAGCGTAAGAAGGAAGTCAGGGTCAGATGGGTCGCCAGACGGCGCGCCGCCAGCAGGCCCCGCCGATTGAGCGCTGGCAGCCCACGGCAGCGCCAGAACCAGCAACAGCGCCAATAAGACGGTAAAACGCGGGGTCGAACGGTTGAAGGTCATGCAGGGTCTCCAGAACTGTGAAAAGGTGTTGATTGGGGAACTATGAACATTCCCATAAACGCATTATAGGACGATTTATCTTTTGCGCTGGTCGTTTGGGTTAAAATCCCCCACAAAGGGGAAATTTCTCCCCAAAACAGGGGTGCAGAAACAACCACGTACCAGATTGGTTGGCAGTCCAAGATTAAAATTTCTGCCCAAAGTGCTCCAAAACCCACAAGCTGTGATAGGATATTTCAACATTGTAACAACGTCGGCGTGCTGGGGAGCGCGATGCACAACACCCAAACCACCGTGCCTCTGCGCGGCATCATGATGGCCCTATTGACCCCGGTCTTCTTGGGGGTCGCCCCCATTTTCGGTAAATTTGCCATCCAAGCGGGCGCAGACGTGTTTGCCGTCGCGGCGCTGCGAACCATCATGGCGATTACCGTGCTGTGGGTGGTCTACGCGCTGTTCTTCCGTCATTTCATCTTCGCCAACCCTGCCGCGCTGATGGGCTGCATCACCATCGGCATGGTCAATGGGGTGGGCGCGCTGTGCTACTACAGCGGGCTGGGGCTGCTGGACGCGGGCATGGTGCAGCTCATCAACGGCATGTACCTCGTCATTGCGGTGGTGCTGACCCGTATGCGCGGGACGCACATCGACGGGCGGACGCTGATGCGGGTGGCGCTGGCGCTGGTGGCGCTCATCATCCTGACGACGCTGGGCGACCGGGCGGTCAACCCCATCGGAGTCGGGCTGATGCTGGCATCGGCACTGATGTTCGCGGGGACACTGGTGTTGGGCCAGTATGTGCTGTACGAGGTCCCCTCGCAGACCATGGCGCTCTACGCGCTGACCAGCATGGCCGTCATCGTTTCGATGGTGTGGCTGGCGGTCGGTGAGCCGATGACCGCCGACATCGCAGAGTTTGCCCTCCCGCCGATTATCATCCTCGGTATCACCACGGCGCTTTCGCGGCTGGCGATGTACGCCAGCGTCAAGTTCCTCGGCGGCATCCAGACGGCAATTATGGCGTTGGCTGAGATTGCGGTCGCACTGGTGCTGTCGTCGCTGCTGCTGGGCGAACGCCTGAGCGTGGCGCAGTGGGCGGGCGTGGCGCTGTTGGCGTCCAGCCTGCTGCTGGTGCGCCAGCGCGACCTCGTGAATGAGGTCTACAACCCCGGCGCAATGATTCTCGCCAACATGGCATCAGAGCAGTTCCAGCGCATCGCGTTCCACAAAGCCTTCGGAACCCGTGAGACCAACCCCGACTTCGCCATCCTTCAAGATATGTCGCCGGAGGAGCTGCGCCAGATTCAGCGTATGATGGGCGCGCAAAATGGCGCGCTCGACCCCTTCCCCATCGGCAAGAGCGACAAGCTGCAAGCAGCCTCCCATGAACCATCCCCCATTGAGGAGGACATCGACGAGGCCGTCGTGCGCTGAGGTTTAGAATAGCCCGATTGACTTAAACCCCCAAAAACCAGCTATTCCGCGACAAGAATGCAAAAATCGGGTACAGTATGAATAGTTGGTAAATTGTGATTTGCTGGTGGCCTTCACTATACCCCTAACTTCACGCTCAAACCTGTCTGTCCGTTCCAACACGGCCTATAGATGACGTTTGTAATGTGTGATTTGAAGAACACCCCATTTTCTACAGCCCACAAATCGACGCCTACATCATCTCCAGTTACGATGATGTCCGCACCGTCGAGCTGGACCCCGATACCTACTCCGCCGATAACGTCCTCAAGTTCATCAAGCCCCTGAGCGACGCGGCCATCGGCGCGCTGGTGAGCTACGGCTATGTCCCGACCAAATCGCTGGTCGATGAGGACGCGCCGCTGCACCCGCGCCGCCGCAAGATGCTCCGCAAAGGCATGACGCCCGCCATCCTCACCAAGATGGAAACCTACATCCGCGAACTGACCGACCACTACATCAGCGAAATGGCCCCACGCGGTGAGGCTGACCTCGTGCGCGATATGTTCTTCGAGCTGCCCGCGCTGGTCATCTTCCGGCTGATGGGCGTGCCGGACGAGGATTTGCCCCGCATCCGTAAGTTCGCCAAGCGCCTCTCGGTGTGGGGCTTCGGCAACCCGACCGAGGAAGAACAGGTCGAGCTGTGCCACGAAATCGGCCAATACTGGCAGTACGCCCGTGAACACATCACCAAGCTGATGGCCGACCCCGGCAGCGACATCATGAGCGTGTTCATCACCGAGATGCAGCTCCCGGAAAACGCCGACCAATACGACGAACACTACATGTACACGCTGATGCTCAACCTGCTGTTTGCGGGGCATGAGACCACCACCAACGCGCTGGCCGGGGCGATGCGCGCCCTGCTGGAAAACCGCGACCAGTGGGAGCTGTTGTGCAATGACCTATCGCTGGCGGCCAACGCCGGTGAGGAATCGCTGCGCTATTACTCGTCGGTCCCGCACTGGCGGCGCATCACGACCAAAGAGACCGTCTTGGGCGGCGTGACGCTGCCCTCTGGCGCGACCATCATGATGGCGCTGGGGTCGGCTGGCCGCGACGAGGCGCACTTCCCTGACGGCGACCGCTTCGACATCCGCCGCGAGAACGCCAAAGACCACCTCGCGTTTGGCGTTGGTCGCCACCTGTGCCTCGGTGCGCCGCTGGCCCGCCTAGAGATGGAAATTGTCCTCGGTGAGCTGGCGCGCCGCCTGCCGCATATGCAGCTCGTGCCGGGTCAGGTGTGGGAGTTCTCGCCCAATACCTCGCACCGTGGGCCGGAGCATGTGCATGTGACGTGGGACCCGGCGCAGAACCCGCTGCCGGGTGACCGCGCATAACCTAACCCCTGCATGACAAAAAAGAGGGGCGGTCAGCATGAATGCTGACCGCCCCTCTTTTGATTTATAGGGAGAGATGCCCCCTACTCGACCTGAACCTTGACCTTGTTGTGGCCGGTGGTGCTGGTGTCGTCGCCCTTGTCGTCGGCGGCGTCCTGCCCCTCGGTCTTCATCTTGTCGCTGGCCTTCTTGACTTCCTCAACGGCGGCGTCCATCAGCACGCGCAGACCCTTGGTGAACTCGCGAGTGGCGTTCACGCCGTGTTCGCGGAAACCTTCGGGCAGCAGGGCTTCGAGCGCCTTACCGGTCTCTTCCAGCGCACGGCGCTGGTGGAACAAGAAGACCTCAAACGGGTTGCGGGGGTTGCTTTCCTCGTTGTTCTCTGGGGTGGTGTTGGTATCGTTCATGCTGGGCTATGCCTCATTATGATTCTGACTTTAGGGGTTGTGCTTCACTACCTATATACGCGCCCGCGCACCAAACGGTTGCACCCCAGCCCTACTCCAGCGGGGCGGGCGGGGGGGTGGGCAGGTCAGCATCGGGGGTCTCGCGCCAGCGCTGCCCCTCCTTGACCAACAGATAAGGGATGCCGTTGTGGATGGGGTACTTGTTGCCGCTGTCGGCGGCGTAAAGCCAGTGGGCGTTAATCTGGGTGAGCTTGCCGGGGTCGTCGCCGAGGTCCTTGCGCTGGACGGCCTCTGGGCAGCGCAGCAGTTCAAGCTGGGCTGGGTTGAAGGTGGCTTGGTCGGTCATGGGGTTGCTCGCTTCATAAGGTTCTGGACGGTTTAACGACAAAAGTATAGCATGGTTAACGGGTGGTTTGGGATAGAATAGGCTGGGATGTGCGAGAAACACGGCGCATCCAGACTGAGCCGCGCACAAACAGCACGACAGGGGGAACGCCCAATGCAACCACCTCAGAACGATTATATTGCGCCCTACGAATGGCGCTGGGTGCTGCTGTTGGGCAGCCTGATGCTGCTGGTGGCGCTCGCCCCGTTTGCGGTGATGGATATGGCCCGGCCTACCACCGACTTGGCCTTCGGTGGCCTCGTCCACGACATCGCGGATGCTGGCGCGGCGGTAGCCGCCATGCGCCAGAGCCTTGACCCCAGCGCGGGCTTGCCACCATCGCTGTATACCCCAGAGCCGCTGCCCGGCCTGCTCACCGAACTGATTTACGTGGTGCTGGGGCGCTTCAGCGCGCTGGCGGGGCTGGATGTGCTGGCAGTGTTCCATGTCGCTCGACTGCTGGCTGGCCTGTTGATGGTACATACCGTCTATCTGTTGGCCGCCTCCATCTGGCAGCGGGTGGCGCTGCGGCGGATGTTCTCGGCCATCGCCCTGTTGGGCGGCGGTGTGGGCTGGTTGCTCGCCCCGACCATACCCACCACCCTGCTGTTGGATGTGTCGCTGTCGCCGGCCTACCCCTTCCACACCCTGTTGATGAACGTTCATTACCCGCTGGCGGTGGCCTGCCTGAGCCTGCTGGCGGCGGCGGGCATCACCGCGCTGCGCCCCGGCAGTACCGAGATGCCCAGCGTGACCAACTACGGCCTGCGCCTGCTGCTATTTTCAATGGTGCTGGTGCTGATTGACCCACCCGCCCTGTTCCCGTTTGCGTTGGCGTTCGTGGTGGTGGTCGGCTTCCACGGTATAGCGCACCCCCACCTGCTGCGCCGTGACATGCTGATGCTGCTGTGGTTTGGCGTCCCCGCGCTGCCCTTGGTCGGCTACCTGTTGGCGGTCGCCATGCAGCAGCCGCTTACCTTTGGTCTGTGGATAACCGACAGCGGTCTGCCGCTGCCCAGCGCCATCGGGTTTATCCTGTCGCTGGGTGTGCCGCTGGTGTTGGCACTCCCAGCGCTGTGGAAGGTGCTGCGCCGCCTTGAACCCAATGACAGCGCGCTCATGCTGTTCTGGCTGGTGCTGATGGTCGTGTTGGGATACCGCTTCACCGTCTTGGGAGGGGCGCTGTGGGTGGGAATGATGCTGCCAGTGGCATACTTCGCCACCCGTGGCGTGCAGGAGTTCTGGCTGCGCTGGATGCCGCGCCCGGCGCTGCGGCTGCGGCTTGGGCTGGTACTGCTGCCGCTGCTGGCGCTCAGTCACTTCGTTGCACTGATTGCCCCTTTCAACGACCACCAGAAACACTACCTCAGCGCTGGCTACCCGGAAGCCCTCGTCTGGCTGGAACGGTTCGGCAGCCCCCAGACGGTCGTCTTGGCCTCCCCAGAGGTCAGCCTGTGGGTCCCGGTCTGGTCGGCACGGCGCGTGGTCTACGCCACCGCCAACAAGGCGCTCAATCCGGTCGAAAAGGTGGGCGTTGTGCGGTCATTCTATCGCGCCACCGACTCCGCGCTGTGCGAGGCCATCCTCGACGGCGAATTCAACGCCGGGCTGGCCTACCGCATCCAGTTCGTCATCGTCGGCCCACTTGAAGAAGCTATGGGTGGCGGTGGCGCGTGCCTCGATGGCTTGGCGCTGGCCTTCCAGTCCGGCGACGTGCGGGTCTATCGCCACCGATAACTGGGGGTTCGCGGATTTGAATCTCGCCAACCGCTTGACAAAATTCAAAAGGTGCGACATCTTTAATGCTATCGACCCGTTCTGACCCATTCTTTTGGAGTGGAGGAGGCGCAAACATGACCATCAGTTTCGACGGCAAGGAACTTGTCATCCGCTTAGACGCGCCGCGCACCCCCAAGAAGTAGGTCGAACGCGGGTGCTGGGGACACATCCCCCAGCTACCCCCTGATACAACCGACCCTTGTGCGGTCACGGCGCTCTGATTGGGCGTCCGCTGGCGGGTATTTGCTCAAAATACCCGGCCTGTTGGACGTTCACCCGCGCCCGTGGCCGCTTTTTGTGTCACCTATGCGCCGCCCGTTTCCCTGTGAGGAAAACGGGATGAGCGCCCCCGGTGGACGAACGCCCAGCAGCCACGCGGCTCCCCTGCCCGCTGGCTGTTTTGCGTTACCCTAAAAACCACAAAAGGAATTCCACCGTGACCGGTGATTGGATGAACGACGACCTCGACCGCTACGCCGACTATGAATCGGCCTTTGAAGCGCGCCAGCCGCGCAAACGCAAGCCCAACCACAAACCCAAGCTCGACCGCGCCGCCCAAATCGGGGCGGTAGCCGAGGTCGGGGCGATGGAGAGCGGGTTCAACACCACCTACAAGCCCGGCCTGTTCGAGGAGGGCTGGCTGCTCAATTCGCTCAAACCGTTCCAAGACATGGGCTTGTTGGCCGACGTATTGGGGCGGGTCAAGGGCGGCAAGGAGGCTAATGTCTACCGCTGCGAAGCCTCCGAGATGGCCGGGGGCGGCCTGCTGGCGGCGAAAGTCTACCGCCCGCAGATGTTCCGCACCATGAAAAACGACCATGTGTACCGCGAGGGGCGCAACATCCTCAACAGCGGCGGGGCGGCGCTCAAGAAGACCGACCACCGCGAGATGCGCGCCATCGGCAAGAAGACCGCCTACGGCCAAGAGGTCATGCACACGTCTTGGTTGATGCACGAGTTCCAGACCCTCAAGCGGCTGCACGAGGCGGGCGCGGACGTGCCGAGGCCCATTGCCTCCGCCGCCAACGGCATCCTGATGTCGTTTGTGGGCGATGAGCGCCTAAGCGCCCCAACCCTCGGTGAGCTGCGGCTGGACGAGGACGAGGCGCAGGCCGCCTTCGAGACCGTGGAGCGCAACCTGCGCCTGATGCTCGACCTCGGCATCATCCACGGCGACCTATCCCCGTATAACCTGTTGTACTGGGAGGAACAGGTTATCCTGATTGACTTCCCGCAGGTCATCAGCGTGGAGGGCAACCCCAACGCCCGTGACCTATTACGCCGCGATGTGAAGCGGCTGGCGGACTACTTCAGCGCGTGCGGCGTCGATACCGACACCGACCGGCTGTTCGCGTCACTGTGGCCGGACGAGGAGTGAGGTTGTATCTGTGGGGCGGGGTATTCCTCAAATGGGATGCTCCGCCCCTGTTGTTCCTAAACACGCTACAATAACGGATAATCTTTCATCCGTTTCAACAGCGCAAGGGGATACCCCACCATGACCATTCATCAGCTCAACCTCGGCATGGCGAACGTGTATATTGTGCGCGGGGAGCGTACGGTGGTGGTCGATACCGGGCAGGCCAAGCAGGCCGGTAAAATCGCCCGCACACTGGAAAAACTGGGCGTAGCGGCGGGCGCGGTCTCGCTCATCTTGCTAACGCACGCGCACATTGACCACGCGGGCAGCGCCCAAGACCTGAAAAACCTCATCAACGCGCCGCTGGCCTGCCACCCATTGGAGGTCGAACGGCTGCACGCAGGCAGCAACGGCCCCATGACCCCAATGGGGCTGGAAGCGCGCCTGCTGCACCGCTTCATCGACGTGCCGTACCCCCGCGCTGCGCACGACCTGACGGTCGATGAGTCCACCGACCTGCGCGCTTACGGCATCGCCGGTAAGCTCGTGCATACCCCCGGCCACACGCCCGGCTCGCTCAGTGTGGTCATGGACGACGGCTCGGCCATCATCGGCGACCTGCTGCGCGGTGGGGCGCTGGGCGGCTTCGTGCTGTCCCACATCCCCCGGATGCCCTACTTCCTCCCCAACCCCGCCGAGAATATCCCCACCGTGCGCGCCAGTGTCGATAAGCTGTTGCAGATGGGCGCACAGCGCTTCTACGTCGGCCACGGTGGCCCGCTGTCGCGTGAGGCGGTGGCGGGGTGGCTGGCGCGGGTTTAGGGAACCCACCGCGACATTTTGTCGTCTTGCTCCGTACAAGCCCTTGTTTAGTGACGCGCACACCGAAGGACAAACCCACCGATGTCTCAGACACAATGGACCGCCGTTGACCACTACTTCAGCCAACACCTGATGCCACCCGACCCCGTGCTGGAGTCCGCGCTCACCGACAGCGACGCCGCTGGGCTGCCGCAGATTAACGTCGCGCCCAACCAAGGCAAGCTGCTTTACCTGCTCGCACAGATGCAGGGCGCACGCCGCATCCTCGAAATTGGGACGCTGGGCGGCTACAGCACCATCTGGCTCGCACGGGCGCTCCCCACTGACGGCGGACAGGTCGTGACGCTGGAATACAGCCTCAAACATGCCGATGTCGCCCGCGCCAACCTCACCCGCGCTGGGCTGATAGATAAAGTAGACGTGCGCGTCGGCTCGGCGCTGGAATCCCTGCCCGCGCTGCAAACCGAGGGAATCGAGCCATTTGATTTTGTGTTTATCGACGCGGACAAGCCCAACAACACCCCTTACTTCGAGTGGGCGCTGCGCCTGACCCGGCCCGGCAGTGTGATTGTGATGGACAATGTGGTGCGTGACGGCGCGGTCATCGACGCCGACAGCACCGACCCGAATGTGAAGGGCGTGCGCGGCTTCGTTGAGCGTGTGGCCGCCGAGCCACGGGTGAGCGCGACGGCCATCCAGACGGTGGGCGCAAAAGGCTATGACGGCCTGATGCTCATCCGCGTGTTGGGGTAAACATTTCCCCTCACGGCTTGATGGCGACGAACTGCGCCCACACCCCGTCTTCGGTGTCGCGCAGGACGCGCCATTTGGGGAAGGCCGACGCCAGTTCCCCCGGCGCAAGGCAGTAGTCGGGGTTGAGGTCGGGGCGGCTCTGGCGCGCTGCGGGGCTGAATGTCTCATAAATCAGGCGACCGCCGGAGCGGATGGTGGTCATCAAGGACGGCAGCACCATCCGGTTGAGGTAGCGGAACACGCACACCATGTCATAGGTGTCGGTTGGGAGGGGCGTGGTGTCGAGGTCAACGCACAGCAGGTTAACCGTGCGGATGCTGCGCGCCGCCATCTCGGTGCGCGCGCGGTCCAGCCCCGCCCGGCTGATGTCCATAATATCGACCACATAGCCCTGCTCGGCCAGCCACAGCCCATTCTGACCGACACCCCCCGCCAAATCCAGCGCCCGACCGGGGCGGTTGGGCGGCAGAGGGGGGGTGTAGTCCAGCAGCAGCAGGTCGGGGCGGGGGTAACTGTCCCCCGCCCGGTCACGGTAGCGGGCGTTCCACTTCGCCCGGTCTTCCGCCGACATGATTAGCGCACCGGCACGACGGCAGGGTCTCCCTGTGTGATGGCGGTGTAGGGCGAGTAGACCCAACCGACCGTTCCCTTCCACACCACCTGATACCAGAAGCCGTCGCCCGTCTTGCCGATGACGGGCAGGAAAGCGCCCCACGTCACACGACCGATTTGATTCCCGGCCACGCTCGGCACATCGCGCAGCACCAGTGTCGCCCGCGCCTGTGTCACTACGCCGGTATCGACCACTCCAGCGGGGACGCCCAGTGTCCCGAACGGGCTGGTAATCGGCGCGTTAAACTCGTTGCCATTGACGAACAAGTAGTAGCCGTAAGCCCAGCCCTGATAGCCGCCCAGTTGGAGCAGGAACCAGCGCGCATCGGCGTCGCGCCCCAAGACGGCGTAAGTCTCGCCGCGCAGGATGCGGCCAAGCCGGTTGCCGCCGGTCGAGGGCGCGTCGCGCACGTTCAGCACCGAAGCGCGGATGACCGTGGCGGTCAGTGCGCCGGGCGGGATGAACGGCAGTGGCGTGCGGGTCGGCGGGACGGTGACGGTCGGCGTGAAGATAACGCCGGGGATTTGGGTTGACCCGCCGGTCGCGCCGGTGAGCTGGTAGAAGAAGTTGATGCTGGCATTGCCCGTGAAAGCCTTGTAGCTCACACGAATCGACGCCGAGCCGGTATTGAGCAGCGCGATACCTGTGCGGGCGGTCGGCGCGGCGATGTCTTGCCCGGTGAAGGGGATGATGACGATGCCGTTGACCTCAACCTGTACGTCGTCCTCAGACACGGCAGTGAACTGGTAGGTTCCTGCCGTCGTAATCGGCTGCGTCCCCGTCCAACGGATGGAGAAGTTGTCAGCCGGGAGCGAGGTCCCACCTTGGCTGGGTGCGCCGCCCCCATAGTTAAACTGGATGGTGTTATCCACCCGTATGAAGGCGGCGGGTGGCGTAAAGATGTTGTTACCGAAGTATTCGGCCTGCCAGTTGCCGCCGGTCTGCGCGCCTTGCGCCAGCGTCTCCTGCGTGGTGGTCAGACCGACCGCGCCCAACAGCAGTACCGCAACCAGTGAAAGTAAAAGGCGTCTCATAACCGCGACCCCCGTCCCCTAAAATAAACCATGCATCCCCTATTATAGCCATAACCGGCGCAAAGTGCCGGGCGGGTTGCCGCCGCCGGGTGGGGTATTGGTCGTGGATAGGTGGTGAGATTCGTGCTTACAAACCCTAACCTATCGGTTTCGTAACACAATATTGCTTCAAACAGGCGTATACTAGTAGGGCTGGCCTATCCCTGTGAAAGCCGTCTGCGCCATGAACGACACCAACTCTTCCGCGCCCGATTCGCTCGGTGATGCCTACCTGCAAGCCACCCCTGATGGGGTTATCCTCCTGCGCTTGGCCGATGGACGGGTGGTCAGCGCCAACCCTGCCGCCGAGTCGCTGTTGGGCTATGCGCCGGGCGCGCTGGTCGGTCAGCATTTCTCCGACCTGCTGCCCCCCGCCACCGTCAACAGCAAGACCAACCTGATTCGGCGCCTGCGCGGGGTGGGTGGTATCGCCGAAGTTCAGCCGCTGCGTCGCGCTGACGGGGTTGAGAGCGCTTTCGAGCTGTTGGTGACTCCCGTCCGTCGCACAGACGGCGACCTCATTGCCATGCACCTGCGCGACGTGGCCGAGCGCGAGGCCAAGCACCGCCGCGACACAGACGACGAGCGCGCCCGCACCACCACTGAGGTGCAGCAGGCCAGCCAGCGCCAGCGCGACGCCTTCCTCAGCGAGGTTGCCCACCAACTCCGCACACCGCTGGCGATTATCCAGTCCTCGGCGGGGATGCTGGTCAGCTACCACGACCGGCTGACCGACGCGCAACGCCAAGACCACCTCCAGCGCATCCAGACCCATGTCCGCATGGCAGCCACCCTCATTGAAGACCTGCGCTTCCTCGGCAAGGTCGAGCGCGGCGAATTGGCCGCCCACGACGAGCCGACCGACCTGACCGACCTCATGCGGCGCGCCCTGCGCGGCCTGCGCGAACACCCCCATCATCCGACCTTCGACGTGTCGATGGACGGCCTACCCGACTGGGTGGTCATCGACGGCGTGCTGCTGCGGGCGCTGGTCGAGAAACTGGCGGCCAACGCAGTGGTCTATTCTCCGCCCGGCAGCACCATTCACCTCGCACTGCACCACCGCCCCAGTCAGCTCACCGTGACGGTCAGCGACCCCGGAATCGGCATCCCCACCGATTTCCTCCCCCAAGCCACCCAACTTTACCAGCGCGGCCCCAATGTGGGTGAGCGACCCGGCAGCGGCGTTGGCCTGACGGTCGCGCTGGCCTGTGTCACGCTGATGGGCGGCAGCTTGACCCTAGACAGTGCCGAAGGCCGTGGCACTACCGCGTCAGCCACCCTGCCGTCAAGCCCTTAGTGAGTTTTGGTGCATCACAAAACTCAAAATCTCTTTACATAGATTTAAGGGAAAACGAAACGAAAAACAAACCTTAGACTATCCCTTTTATAGTGGACAGATGTTTTAGAGTCGTGCTATAACTGAGGTGTTCAGTAACTCCACTTTGACGGTTTTTCCCGTCAACCTGTTCCAAACACCCACTTTTGACACCATCATCGCTTAGGGGCTACGGTGACGTTCGTTACCGTGGGATAGTGCTGGATTTTTATCACGAATTTCTAACCAATGGGGCGAATGCCCCGTTTGAGTCTGGTTTCAGTTTAAGAAGGAGAGTGCGTCGTCATGGTACAGCCCGCTGCCGCCGACCGGAATGCCCTACATGAACTCGGTTACAAGATTTTCCTAGACAGATATGCGCTGAAAGACATGACCCGTGCCACCCTCGCGGTTGGTGATACGGTCATCGTCGTGGTCAACCCCAAGACCGGCCAGCGCGAGGTGGGGACGGTCGAGCATCTCACCCAGACCGAGGCGCGCATCAAGCTGCTGGACGGTGAGGTGGTGACACGCGGGATTGAGAACGTCGATAAGCCGCTGGAGACGCGCCCAGAGCAGATGATGGACCGCGTGGCGGCGGGTATCGCCCAGATTGAGGCCACCGACGAGAAGCGGGCAGAATGGTCAGAGAAGTTCCGCTGGCTGCTGGATGGCTGGAAGTTCGTCCCCGGCGGTCGCATCTTAACCGGTGCGGGCACTGACCAACAACTTACCTACTACAATTGTATGCCGCCAGAGCAGGAAATCCTGACGGCGGACGGCTACCGCCCTATCGGTGAGGTGCAGGTGGGCGATTATGTCGTTACCCATCAAAACCGCCTTCGCCGTGTGCTGCACAAGTTCGAGCGCGAAACCCACGAGCCGATGTATGTTATTCAGCCCAAGAAAATTGGCTATGATGCTGTACGTGTGACCGGTGACCATAAAGTCCTCGCTATTCGGAGTGAATGGGTCAACAAGCACCGCAGTCGTGATGGGCTGCGTTTAGCACAAGAACCAACTTGGATTCCAGCTAAGGATTTAAAGCCGGGAGACTATCTCGCAGCCGCCTATGATGGAACATATACCGATATTGTCTCTCTAAATTTGATGGACTATATCGGCTATGAAAGCTTTACAGGTCGTTTAGTCGAAGAAGGTGCTAACGCCTATAAGCTAGATGCGGGTTGGATTCGTAAAGCAAAAAGTTTGGGTAAACCCACATTAGCGGTACGCTCAGAAGTCATCATTGATGAGGCTTTGTGCTATCTCTTCGGGCGCTGGCTAGGAGATGGTTGCATTACCCACCGTACTGGAACCGACATCCCATCGGGCATCAAGATTGTTTTTGGATTGGATGAACAAGCTCAAGCCGAAGAACTAGCCGCTATCGTTGAAGACAAATTCGGCGTACCTGCTGCCATCAAGAGTAGTACAGGTGGAAACTGGCTCGACTTATGGGTTAATTCAATGCCCATTGGCGAGTTCTTTAAAAATTTGCTGGGCAAATACAGTTATGCCAAGCAAATCCCTTCAGAATTGATGCACCTGCCCGATAATCACACACTAGCGCTGCTTCGTGGAATTTTCAGCGCCGATGGTTATGTTTCGAATGACCAAATCGGAATGCTGCTCTCAAACCGCACGCTGGCAACTCAAGTTCATCAATTGTTGATGCGTCTGGGTTACTTCTTCAGCATTTTCGAGAATACCCACAAGAATGGTCGTACCCCAGCTTATCGTTTAACAAGTGGCGCAACAGAGGCCGCAGACCTGTTTCAAAATTTCTTTGGCGTCAGTGCGCCTGAAGTTTCGCATGGTCTGACTTCTCATATCGAATACAACAACCTCAAGTGGGTACGAATCGGCGAAATCAGCATTCAAGACTACACAGGCACGGTGTTAGACATTGAGGTTGAGGAAGACCACTCATTCGTTTCGGCGGGTGTGGTCGTCTCAAACTGCTATGTCATCCCCTCCCCCCGTGACTCTCGCGGCGGGATTATGGAAACCCTCTCGCAGATGACCGAAATTATGTCACGCGGCGGCGGTGTCGGCATTAACATTTCGACCCTGCGCCCGCGTCACGCTTACGTGAAGGGTGTCAACGGACGTTCCAGCGGTTCGGTCTCATGGGGTGCGCTTTACTCTTTTGTTACCGGATTAATAGAACAAGGTGGCAGCCGGAGAGGCGCGCTTATGTTAATATTAAACGACTGGCATCCAGACGTTTTCAACTTTATTAACAGCAAGCGTCAAGCCGGGCAAATCACCAACGCCAACATCAGCGTAGGCGTCAGTGATGCGCTGATGGAAGCCGTCGAAGCCGACGCCGATTGGGACCTGCTCTTCCCCGACACCTCCGACGCCGATTACGACACGGTGTGGGACGGCGATATGGAGGCGTGGCAGGCCGCTGGGCGCAAAGTTCACGTGTACAAGACGGTCAAGGCACGCGAGGTCTGGAACGCCATCATCGAGAGCGCATGGGCCAGCGCCGAACCGGGCGTCTGGTTCCGCGACCGCAGCAACAAACTCTCGAACAGCCACTATTTCCACAAGTTGATTTCGACCAACCCGTGCTTCACCGGCGACACCCGCGTCTACACGTCAGAAGGCTTAGTGAAGGCCGAAGACCTGTGGAACGACGAAACCGACATCGCAGTCGCGGTGGACAGCCGGTTTGGTGTGCAGCACAACCTCCTCCCCGCCACCCGCGTCTTTATGACGGGCGTCAAGCCTGTCTATAAGCTGGAAACGGTCGAGGGCTACAGCGTGCGCGCCACCGCCGACCACCGCTTCATGACCCCCAGCGGCTGGGTTGAGCTGCAAGACCTCAAGCCCGGAGACCGCGTGCATATCCTCAACCGCAAGGGTGGGTTTGGCCGCCACGGGTCATTGGAACTCGGTCGCGTATTAGGCTGGTTGGTCGGTGACGGGACGATTAAGTCTGACCGTGCCGTCCTCTCGTTCTTCGGTGACGAAAAGCGCGAACTTGCGCCGGTCTTTGCCAAGTATGTCGAGGATTTGGTGACGCCGATTACCCTTAAGTCGGCAGTGCGCGAATACACCGTAGGCGTGGTTAATGTGACCGGGCGTGATGAAGCCCGCGTACAGTCGGAGCGCCTGCGTCGCATCGCGGACGAGTATGGCTTGGTTGGGGACAAGCTCCAAGTGCCGGAACAGGTCTTCCGTGGGACGGAAGAAATGCAGCGCGGCTTCTTGCAGGCGCTGTTTACGGCGGACGGCGGCGTACAGTATGGCAAGGGGACTCTCAACGTCCGGTTGGCGTCCAGCCACCTGCCGCTGCTGCAGCAGACCCAGCAGGTCTTGGCGAATTTCGGCATCGTCAGCCGGATTTACCGCAACCGCCGCGTCGGTCAGTTCCGCATGATGCCCGACGGCAAGGGCGGCCAGAAAGAATACTGGACGGAAGCCCAGCACGAACTGGTCATCTCGAAGGCCAGCGCCCAGACCTTCGCCCGCGAAATTGGGTTCATGCTGGCGCGCAAGCAGGAGCGCCTCGAATCGGTCATCAGCGGGTATGTGAAGGGTCTGCGCGCCGATAAGTTCACGGTGCGTGTGGAGTCTGTTACACCTGATGGTGAAGAGGCTGTCTACGATTTGACCGAGCCAATCGCGCACAGCGTGACTATTAACGGTATTATTACACACAACTGTGGTGAACAGCCCCTCCCGGCGTTTGGGATTTGCAACCTTGGCGCAATCAATTTGTCGCGGTTCTACGACGCCGAAAATCACGACGTGGCTTGGGAAGACCTCGCCAATGCGGTGCGCTACGGCGTCCGCTTCCTCGATAACGTCATCGACAGCACCCCCTACTTCTTCGAGGAGAACGCCCGCGTTCAGGGCGCGGAACGGCGCGTCGGCCTCGGCACGATGGGCATCGCCGAGCTGATGGTCAAGCTGCACGTCCGCTACGGCAGCCCCGAATCGCTGGAATTCATCGACCGGCTGTACTACTTCATCGCGGAAAACGCCTACCTGATGTCGGCAGACCTCGCCGCCGAAAAGGGGTCGTTCAAAGCCTTCGATGTCGAACAATTCCTCGA
>JALONW010000350.1 GCA_025454725.1 Anaerolineae bacterium | reverse complement strand
CGCGCTGCGCCCTTACGGACTGATAAAGCCCTACAGTGGGATATTGCCGTGCTTCTTGGGCGGATTTTCGTCGCGCTTGTTCTGAAGCACGCCCAGCGCGTTGATTAGGCGGGAACGGGTGTCACGCGGCTCGATGACATCATCGACGAAGCCACGCGCCGCCGCGATATACGGGTTGGCGAACTTCTCGCGGTATTCCGCGGCCAGCTTGGCTTTGAGCGCCACGGGGTCCTCGGCCTGCTGCAAATCGCGCCGGTAGATGATTTCGACCGCGCCTTCCGGCCCCATCACGGCAATTTCTGCCGTCGGCCACGCGAGGTTGAGGTCACTGCGGATGTGCTTGCTGCTCATGACGCAGTACGCGCCGCCGTAAGCCTTGCGGGTGGTCACGGTCAGCTTGGGAACGGTGGCCTCACAGTAAGCGTAGAGCAGCTTCGCGCCGCTGGTGATGATGCCGTGGTGTTCTTGGTCTGTCCCCGGCAAATAACCCGGCACATCCACGAAGGTGACAATGGGGATATTGAAGCAGTCACAGAAGCGGATGAAGCGCGCCGCCTTCTCGCTGGCTTGGATGTCCAGCACGCCCGCCAGCACCATCGGCTGGTTGGCGACGATGCCGACGCTGTGGCCGCCCAAGCGCGCAAACCCAACCACGATATTGGCGGCGTAATCGGTCTGGATTTCAAAGAACGTGTCGCGGTCCACCACCCGTCCAACAACCTCTTTGATGTCGTAGGGCTTGTTGGGGCTGTCTGGGACGAGGGTGTCCAATTCTGGGTCGGCGCGCAGCGGGTCATCCTGCGTGGGCATGAAGGGGGAATCCTCCATGTTGTTCTGCGGCAGATAACTCAAAAGCTGGCGCAGCAGCAGCAGGGTTTCGGTCTCGTTCTCGCCGACCATATGGCACACGCCCGACTTGGCGCTGTGGACACTCGCGCCACCGAGGTCTTCAAAGCTGACCTCCTCATGTGTCACCTGTTTGACCACTTCGGGGCCAGTGATGAACATATACGAGGTGTTCTTGACCATGAAGATGAAATCGGTCAGCGCCGGGGAGTAAACCGAGCCGCCCGCACACGGCCCCATGATGGCCGAAAGCTGCGGGATAACCCCAGAGGCCATCGTGTTGCGTAGGAAAATGTCGGCATAACCCGCCAGCGACTCGACGCCTTCTTGGATGCGCGCGCCACCGCTGTCGTTGAGGCCAATCACCGGCGCGCCGTTCCGCATCGCCATCTCGACCAGCTTACAAATTTTCTGGGCGTGTGCCTCGCTGACTGAACCGCCGACGACGGTAAAATCTTGCGAGTAGACGTAAACCGGCCGACCATCAATCGTCCCCCAGCCGGTAATCACCGAGTCGCCGGGGTGGCGCTGTTTCTCCATGCCAAAGTTATGCGAACGGTGTTCGACAAAACCACCGACTTCGCGAAAACTACCGGGGTCGAGCAGGATGTCGAGACGTTCACGGGCGGTATTACGCCCACTCTCATGCTGGCGTTTGACGCGCTCTGGCCCACCCCCGGCGAGAGATTGGGCGCGACGGGCGCGCAGTTCTTCAATCTTGCTGTTGGCCTCCTCGGCCTTGTCGTGCGGTTGTGCAACCATTCCTAACTTACTCCCCATGATGAGAAAAAATTACTCCCTACGGTAGGCATCTGCCCACCACAGCACACACGCCGCCAAAACGACCACCAGCCCCGCAGCTGCAGCAGCGGGCAGTCGTCCCCGGTCATAATCGGCCTGAGCGAACAGGACAAGGCGCAGCATGGCGGCCAGCACCACGACCGCCAGCGCCGAGGTCGCCCCTGCCAGCGCCCGCAGGTCACGGCGGCAACGCCGCCACAGCCACACGCCTGCCCCGCCCATGATGATAAACCCGCCAACCCCCAAAAAGGTGTCGAAAATCACCAGACCAACCGGCAGCGGTGCGGGCGGCACACCGGGCCGGATGGCGACGCCCATCAGCACCAGCGCAGCAGCGGCACAGGCCACCGTCAAGCGGTACGGTCGGCGCGCAGAGGGGTCGCGTGGGGTCATGCTCAGGCCAATCCCATCCGTGCTGTCTCTATCGGTGACACCGATTATAACATGTCAGCTTGAGCCGATTAAAACTCGGTGAGACGACTGCGCCGTGACAGCGCACTTTCCCCCGTAGGCACAGGCAAAAGATAGGCTGGGTGGCTAAACCTAATGGGTTCCGCTGGGGGATGCCCCCTATAATGAAGTTTGTTTAACTTTGCTAAAGAGGGTGTTATCCTTTACAGGTTAATTTAGATGTTTCGGAAAATATTCATCCCCCATGGAACCTTCCAACCCACCCATTGACCTGCGCCAGCGCGCAAACCTATACCGTAGAGCCGTGAACATCGTGGTGATTGGCTTCGGTTTGGTTTGGCTGGTCATCATCCAGATTCGCTGGATGGTGTTCGGGGTTGCGCCTGTGGGCATGGATATATTTATTGGGCTAGCGTTCTTGGTCATCCTGTGGGCGCTGATGCTGGAACGCCGCGCCGTTGAGGCTGCCTCAGCAGCGGAAGACCCCAATGATGTCTTCAACCATGAGTTGGAGGATGTACTGGCATCGATGGCTGACCTGATGCTGGTCATCTCATCGGATGGGATTATCCAGCAAATCAACCGTGCAACCCTAGATACGCTGGGCTACAGCCGTGAACAGATGATCGGTCAGCCGCTGGGGTTCTTCCTGATCCACAACGGGACCAACTTCTCGGTGGCTGACACACTCCGTCAGCAGAACCGGCTGCGGGTGACGCGCAGCTTCCGCGCCCAGTCAGGCCACCTGCTGCCGATGGCTGTCACCTACACCCCCATCACCCGGCGCGGCGCACTTCAGGGTGTACTGTGCGTGGCGCAGAACCTCAGCGAGGTCGAATCGATTCGCGCCCAGCTCCACCTGACCAACCAGCGCTACAACGCCGCCATTAATTACAGCCGGTTGGGCGTGTTTGAATACCATCCCAACACCAACGCGCTGGTGGTCGATAGCAACCTTAAGCTGCTGCTGGCCGGTAAATCGGGCGAAATCAAGACGCTGGACGACGCGCTGATGTTCATCCCAATGGAAGACCACCACAAGCTGTATACCGCGCTCAACCATGTGTTGAACGGCAAAGAAGACCACATCGACGTCGAAGTCCGCGCCCACAGCGTTTCCAACGGCCTGCGCTGGTTACAGGTGCGCGGCGCACTCAGCCCCGGTGACGGGCGGCTGTTTGGCACCCTCATGGATGTAACCGACCGCAAGGTCGCACAGGATTCGCTTGCCAGCAGCGACTCGGTGATGGGGGCGGTTGCACACGCCTCAGAGCTGTTCCTCCATTCGTCTGACTGGGAACGCCACCTCAACGACATGCTGAGCGAACTGGGGCGCTCGGTCGGCGTCAGCCGGGTGTACGTGTTCCGCAACCACCTCGCCGCTGATGGACGAACACTGTTGACCTCCCAGATTGCCGAATGGGCCACTACAAAGGAACTTAGCCAGCTTGATAACCCTGAACTTCAAGGGGTCGATTACGTCAGGGATGGTCTAGAGCGTTGGATGCGCGAGTTGGGCGCTAACGAGACCATCTACGGCGTCATCGACGCCTTCCCACCACAGGAGCAAGATTTCTTTGGGCGACAGGGCATCATGTCGATGTTGGTCGCGCCCATCTTTGTGAACAACCAGTGGTGGGGGTTAATCGGTTTCGATGACTGCAACCTGCCACGGGTCTGGTCACAGTCCACCATCGACGCGGTGCAGTTGGCCGCAGACCTATTGGGCGCGGCCATTTTCCGTGCCGACGCCGACCGTGAGCTGGAATCGGGCCGCGAATTCATTTTGAGCATCATGAACAACCTCGGCCAAGGCGTGATGGTCGTCGATGGGACCGGCAAGCTGGTCTACGTCAATCCTGCCTACGCTCAGATGATAGGTCTCACCCCCAATGAACTGGTCGACAAGCGCTACACAACCGAGTTCACCACCGACGAAGACCGGGATGCCTTAGAATACAATCGGGGGCTGCGCGCACGCGGCATGGTCAGCAGCTACACCACCCATATCCGCCACATCGACGGCCACCTGACGGAGGTCCTCGTGACCGGCGTGCCACGCCTCGTCAACGGGCGCTACGACGGCGCGTACTGTGTGGTGGCCGACATCACCGAACGGCGCAAGCTGGAAGAACAGCGCTTTGAACTGCTGCTCGAACGTGAGCGCGTCCGGCTGATGAGCGACTTCGTGCGCGACATCTCGCATGAGTTCCGCACCCCGCTGTCGATTATCCAGACCAGCCTTTACTTGCTCAAGCGCAAGCCTGACCACCCACAGGCAAACACCCGTATCGACACCATCGGCGCGCAGGCTGCCCGCCTCAACCGGCTGGTCGATGACCTGATGCTGATGCTGGAACTGGAACAGGCCGAGATTACCCCGCGCCCGCTGTCGCTCAACACATTGGCTGGGCATGTGATAGAACACATCGGC
>JALONW010000349.1 GCA_025454725.1 Anaerolineae bacterium | reverse complement strand
CCAAACAGACGCGCAGACATGGTAAGCGCGTCGCCTGCGCCGAAGGTCACCACCACATCATCTGGGCTGACCAGTACGCCGTGGCGTCCGAGGTCCGTGGCAATGGCACGGCGTAGTGGTTCATGACCGGCCGGGTCTTCATAGTTGTAAGCACGGGCACGGTCACGGCGCAGCGCACGGGCGCGCATCGCCTCGAAGTCATCGACCGGCATCAGTTCGTCAGCAGGTGCGCCCAATGCCAGCGAAATCATGCCCTCCACCCGGTTGGTATCCCACAAGATATTCATGAGATTCTGGGGGTGGTCGCTGTAGTGGATGGGGCGGAGCTGCGCCGGTTTTTGTACCTGTAGGCCGGTGGCGATGGTGCTGCCACTGCCCTGACGTGCCTCGACCACGCCGCGCGCCTTGAGTTCTTCATAGGCGTTGACAATGGTAGAACGGTGGACGGTGAGTTGGTCCGCCAGCGTCCGCGAGGGCGGCAGGCGTGTGCCAGCCACCAACTGACCCGACACCGCCAGCGCCGTCACATGGTCGGCAATCTGAAGGTAGATGGGCTTGGTATTATCGACATCGACCGGGATATTGAGCAGCATAGCACCCCCTTCTACAGCGCGTGATGGGTTTTGAGTGATAGTGTGATGAGGTGTGTAGGGGCGAAGTTATTCGCCCGTTGATTGCCACCATACCCCACATACCGCGACTCAAAAAACATCACTTCCATCATTGTCGTAGGAATTGGCTGTTGGGGATACAACCAATTCCGGGGGTGTTGTCCGACCACTTAACACTCCGTCACGCCAAGCACACCCGCCGCCCGACGCGCCTTTTCTGATACAATCGGCGCGTATTGTGAGATGAAGCCACCCCTTTGAGGTCATTCCCGTGGAATCCCTGCTTAACGCCCATACCGCGCTGATTGAGGCCGCCGTGCGCGCTGCCCAGTCCGCCGGAGACCTGCCCGCCTTTACGCTGCCGCCCGTCGAGATTAAGCCGCCCAACCGCCCCGAAATGGGTGACTACGCCTATGCGGGTGCGCTGGCGGTCGCCAAGCTGGCGGGCATGAAACCCATCGACATCGCGCAGACCATCGCCAAGCACCTGCCCAGCGCGCCGTTCCTTGCCGCCGTCGAAGTCGCTATGCCGGGGTTCATTAATTTTCGACTGGATGTGACGTGGCTACGCGCCCAAGTCGCTGAAATCATCAACGCGGGCGACAACCTCGGCGCAGTGACGCTGGGTAAGGGCAAGCGCGCCCAAGTTGAGTTTGTCAGCGCCAACCCGACCGGCCCGCTGCACATCGGTCGCAGTCGCGGCGCAATCGTCGGTGACACGATGGCGCGCCTGCTCCAAGCGGCGGGTTATATCGTTGAGCGCGAGTATTATTTCAACAACGCCGGGATGCAGATGCGCCACCTCGGCAATAGTATGCGGATTCGCTACCTGCAAGCGCTTGGCCTGCCGGTCGAGCTGCCCAAAGAAGAAGGCACATTCTATCAGGGCGAATACCTGAAGGAATTCGCCGAGCAGTTGGCTGCCGAGAAGGGCGATTCGCTCAAGGACGCCGGTTGGGAAGTGTTCAAGGAATACGCCGAAAAGAAGATGTTCGTCATGATTCGCCAGACGCTGGAGCGCATCCACATCCAGCATGACATCTTCTTTAATGAGAACAGTCTGTACGATGACGGCTCGGTGAGCGCTACGCTGGAAGCGCTGCAAGAGCGCGACCTGATTTATGTCGCTTCTGTGCGTGAGAGTGAGAGCGACGAGGTGAAGGCGCAGAATGCCAAGACCCCACCCGCGCAGTGGTTCCGCAGCACCCGCTTCGGTGACAGTGAAGACCGGGTGGTGTTGAAGTCCGACGGCGCGGCTACCTATACGCTCCCGGACATTGCTTATCACATGAACAAGTTGGGGCGCGGGTTTGACCTGTTGGTCAACGTCCTCGGCTCTGACCACTATACCGAGCATCAGGTGGTAAAGTACGGCGTTCAGGCGCTGGGCGGCGAGGCCGACCGCATCCATGTCATCCTGATGCAGTTCGTGCGCCTCATCCGCGAAGGCAAAGAAGTCAAGATGAGCACTCGGCGCGGTGATTATGAGACGCTTGACGACCTGATTGACCAGACCAGCCCGGACGCGGTGCGCTATATGCTGCTAGCGCGTAACGCCAACAGCCGCCTTGACTTTGACCTTGACCTCGCAGTGCGCCAGACGACCGATAACCCGGTCTATTACATCCAGTACGCCTATGTGCGCTGCGCGGGCATTCTGCGCGAGGCTGAGGCGCGCAGCTTCACCGGCGAAGGCGCGGATATGTCGCTGCTGGATGAGGAGTCGCTTTCGTTTATCCGCCGCGTGCTGACGCTGGGCGATGAGATTAGCCATTCGGTGTTGAACTTTGAGCCGCACCGTATCGCGTTTTACGCCCACGAATTGGCGTCGGCCTTTCACACACTGTATGACCGCCTGCGCGTGTTCGGCGATGGCATTGACGAGGACGTTGCGGCGGCGCGCCTGCATTTCTACCGCGCCGCTCAAACCGCCTTCCGCCGCGTGCTGGGTCTGATGGGGATGTCTACGCCCGACCGCATGTAATCTTCCGATTGTGAAAGGCGCTTTAGCGCAGGAAACGGTCTGGGCGGGGTATAATGACCCGTGTCACCAGACCGTTTTTGATTCCCATATTCTTAGGATGCCGCCCCGTTATGGCCGATACCCGACTCCCAAACCCCGCCCAAGCGCACGCCATTGACCAGATTGACAGCAATATCGCGGTGACCGCAGGGGCGGGGTCAGGCAAGACGACCGTATTGGTCGGGCGCTACCTCAATCTGCTGGCATCTGGTCGCCGGGTGGGAGAGTTGGTCGCCATCACGTTTACGCGCAAGGCCGCCGCTGAGATGAGCGCACGCCTGCGCGAGGCGCTGGAAAAGCGGCTGTCCGAGACTACCGACTCCGGCCTGCGTCAGCGCTTCACGGTCGCGCTGCAAGACATGAACGCGGCGCGTATCAGCACCATCCACAGCTTGTGCGGCGACATCGTGCGGGCGAACGCCGCTCAGTGCGGCATTGACCCATCGTTCGCTGTGCTGGACGAGGTGCAGGGGCGGGTGATGTTTAGTGTCGCCCGTGAGCGCGTTTTACGGACCCTCGGTGCGGTCCCCGACGACTCAACGGGCGCGCAGGCCGCCCGTGCTGTCGTGCGCGCCTATGGGCTTAACACCGTTCGCAGCGCGCTCAAAGTAGAACTGCTCGCGCAGGCCGCCGAAGGTGTCTCTATTCCGCTGACGGCGGATGAACTGTTGGACTCATGGCGCGGTATGTGGCTGGAAGTGGCCGCGTCGGGCTGTGCCGACCTCGCCGCGTCCGTGGAGCAAACTTTGACCGGGTTTGCCATCCCCGCCGATGACAAGCTGACCGAACACGTTGTCAGCGCCCGCCAAGCGGTTGACTTACTACGCAGCGCTCTCTCGGCTGACCTGATGGCTGGGCTGGCGAAGTTAAAAACGGTGAGTCTGACAGGCGGCAGCGCCAAAAACTGGGTAACGGTCGATATGAAGGCGGTCAAAGAAGCGCTCAAATCGGCACGGGAGCGCGCCGACCAACTTATCAAGGTCTTGGGCAGCGACATCGACTCCGACATCAACCGTGAGGCGGTCGGGCATCTGGTCGGCTGGCGGGAGATTGTCCGGCGGGTGGTCGAGATGTACCGTGAGGCCAAGCGCCGTCAGAACGCGCTGGACTTCAATGACCTAGAGGCGCTGGCTGGGCGCGTTTTGGCCGATGATGCGGTGGCGGCGCGCTACCAGAACCAGTTTAAGCAGGTGATGGTCGATGAGTTCCAAGACACCAGTGCCGCGCAGTGGGAGATTATCCGGCGGCTGGCCCCGCCCGACCAGCCGGGGCGTTTGTTCATCGTCGGCGACCCCAAACAGTCAATTTACGGCTTTCGCGGGTCTGACCACACCGTGTTTACCCACGCGACCGAGGGCATCCGCGCCAGCGGCCTGCTGCAATCGCCTATCGTTAATACAGCCGTAGCGCTCGACACATCATACCGCACCCACGCGCCGCTGCTCTCGTCTCTGAACACGTTATTTGAAGGTGTGATGACTGTTCCAGCGGGGAGCGACGGTGCGGGGTATGTCCCATTCGAGCCGCTGCATCCGGGGCGTGTGGGGGTGAAGGGGGCTGCGCCGTTTTTGCGCATCCGCCGTTTTGATGAAACCCAACTGCCGCTATCCGGTATTGAAAAATGGAGCGCCGAAACTGTCCGCGAGCAAGAGGCCGCTGACCTCTCCGAACAGGTCGAGGCGCTGGTAGCGGCGGGTTTCCGCTACGGCGAGATGGCCGTGCTGCTGCGTGCCCGCACGCGGCATCCCGTACATCACCAACGCGGGGCGCGGCTACTTCAATCGGCGCGAGGTGGCCGACTTACTCAACCTGATGCGGGCGCTGTACGCCGACGGCGATAACCTCGCGCTGGCGGCGGCGCTGCGCTCACCGCTGTTCGGCCTGAGCGACGCCGCGCTATACAGCTTGCGCTCGGTCGGTGGGTCGCTGTGGGCGGTGGTCACGTCAGAATCGACCCTAGCAGGTTTCCCGGCTGACGAGGCCGAAGTGCTGGTGTTTGCCCGCCGCACGCTCTTAGCGCTGCACCCTCGTGCCCGCCGCGCTCGCATCGCAGATGTGCTGCGCGAAGCCATTGACTTGACCGGTTACGCGGTGACGCTGGAAGGGCTGCCTGCCGGGGCTCAGGCCCGCGCCAACCTGCAAAAACTGGTCGATTTGGCCGAACAGGTCGGCGTCGTGACACTCAACCAATTTTTGACCTACATCGAACAAGTCAAAACCGCCGAAGCACGCGAATCGGATGCGGCACTAGACGCCGAAAATGCTGTAC
>JALONW010000348.1 GCA_025454725.1 Anaerolineae bacterium | reverse complement strand
ACGTTTTATTTTGAATCGTCCGATATGCCCCAATGGTCGATGAAGAATATCTATGTGGGCGACGCCAGCCAGCCGGACAGCTTACATGTCATTGGCAAACTGCGCTTTTATCCGCGTTGGATGGACGACCCGATGGGCTTCCAAGCGATGACCGCCAATATGGGCGACGGCCCGACCCCCGGCCCATGTACCGTGACCATCTACCGTTTTGACCAACAAACCGTTGAAACGTATGACACTGGCTCCCTGTGCGATTATGGTATTCCCATCCCCAACAGCGGCGGCGACCAATTATACCGCGCCATCCGTCCCAGCGCCGCACTGGTGCGGTATAACCCGTTCACAGGTGAGCGACGTACCCTGATGATTGGCGAAATCGAGGCGCTGGGCGAAGTCTCGTCGGATGGAGCCTATGCGCTGGTCGGCATGGGGCGCGGCGGTGCTTACACCGATCAAGACCCTGACATCAACTTTGGATTGGTGGTCGAACCCTATTACAACCTTGTAGTTGACCTAAACACGGGTGAGGCCGTGGGTGAACTGCCAACCGGCGCGAGCTGGCTGTCCCCGTCGCACCTGTTGACTGACACAACCCTCTACACGCTGGAAAACGGCGGCCTGACCGAAACCATGCTGCCGGGAACAGTCGTTTATAGCATAGCTGAAGGAGAATTGGCGGTCATCAAGACTCCTAACCATCAAGTAATTATCCAAACGCCCAATGATCAGGTCGGGTTGTATGATGCTGTCAGCGGCGACTTCACGCCGCTTTTAACGCTGCAACCGGATGATACGTTGTACTGGTTGGCTTTTGACAACTCGAACGAGTTATGGCGCATTTCGTGGAGAAGAGGAGCTTCCTCGTTGTTCGCTGATGTCCGCCTACCGTGACGGCACGCCCCAGATTCTCAGCGTACCGTCCTGATTGGCGGTGACGATCAGCCGACCGTCAGGGCTGAAGGCGGCGTCGTGTGGGTCTTCGAGCAAGCCCTCAATCGAGCTGCCGCTCGATATTTGGGTAGCAAATACCCTTTTGCCAGTGTGCGTGTCGGTGATGACCAGCCCACGCCCTGCGGCCAGCCGACCATCAGGGCTAAGGGCGAGCAGACTATCACCCGCTGTGACCGGGTTTATCAGGTCATCAAGGTGGTGGAAAACCGTATACTGCTGGCTGCCGCTGTTGAGTAAAACTCCGCCATCAGCAGAAAAGACCACCTTGCTCCGCGAGCTGCGGTAGCTGTCACTCCAAGAACGGCGCGTAGGGATAATCAGTTCTTGGTTCGTCTCGGTATTGCGGATGGTGGTGTCCCCATAGGCCATCAGCGCGCCATTTGATGAAAAGGTCACGCTGTAAATCCATTCGCGGGTTTGCCCTAAATGAGCACACCGCTCCCCACTAACCCAGCCTAGCCCAGTCGAGGTTGCGCACCACAGTTGTGCACGGTCAGGGGTGTAGGCCAGCCCAAAAACCGTACCGGACGGTGACGTGGTAAGGGTTTGGACGATTTCGCCCGTCGCCATGTCCCAGACGATGATTGAACGGTCGCTGCCGCCAGAGGCGAGCCGCTGGCCGTCAGGGTGGAAGGCGAGGCTGTAGACTGGCCCTCGGTGGCCGCGCAAAACGCGCTCCTCGGTCAAGTAGGGCGGAGAGTCGCTGACGCTGAACAGCACGACCTCGTTGTTGTCATTCCCGACCGCCAGCCGCGTCCCGTCTGCATTGAAGGCGACCACCCACAGCGGCCAATCCAGCCCATCGCTCGTCCCACGTACCTCAGCGAGGGCCACAACCTGCGCCGCGTTGTCCGGTGTGATGACCGGATGGGCGGCTTGCGCCGCGCTGGGCAGCGGGCTGAACAGCAGCATCAATAAAGTGAGCGAAAGAAAAAGTTTCATCATGGCTGAGAGACCTCGTTTTGCGCGGCGCATACACACAGCCTACCACGCGGCGCTGTCTGCTGTCTGACGTTTGCCCCGTGTTCGCTCTATGACCGTCAATAAAACAAGCCACCCCCAGTCCAGCCAATGACCGAGGGTGGCTTGTTTTAGGTGGGTTTAGGTCAGTTTACGGGTTAAAGGCGGGGACGTAAGTGCGGATGTCCAACAGCGGTTCCTTGATGCCGTCGCCACTGTCATCGGTCCAGTTGAAGTTGCCGTCGGCAATCAGCTTGGCGCGCATGTTCAGCACGGCGGTGCGGTTGTTGGGGTTGTTGACGCTGGCGAGCAGCGCGGCAGCCCCGGCCACGTGCGGCGACGCCATTGAGGTGCCGCTGATGGTGTTGTAGCCACCGTAGCGCCACGTCGAGTAGATGCACACGCCCGGCGCGGCGATTTCAACGGTCGCGCCGTAGTTGCTGAAGTCAGCCAGCGTGTCGTCCACATCGCTGCGGCAGGTGGGCGAAGCGCCGCCGCCCGCCAAGCCATTGAAGTCGGCCAGCGCCGAGACGGTGATGACATCGGGGTGGTTGGCGGGGGTGAAGTTGGCGGCGTTCATGTCGCTGTTGCCAGCGGCCACGACATAGACCACACCGGCGTTGACCGAGTTGGTGATGGCGTTGGTCAGCGCGCTGCTGGTGAACTGGCCGCCGAGGCTCATGTTGGCGACTTCGATGGTGCTGGCGCGGGCGGTCACCCAGTCCACACCGGCGATGATGTCAGCGGTGCTGCCGCTGCCGTTCGCGCCCAAGACACCCACCGACCAAATGCGCGCACCGGGGGCGACGCCGACCGGGCCGATGTTGTTGTCCTTCGCGCCGATGGTTCCGGCGACGTGCGTGCCGTGGCCGTTGCCGTCATCCGAGCCGTTGGTGCGGCAGCTCCCACGGGTGCAGCGGGTCCAGCCCACCACGTTCAGGTCGGGGTGGTCGAGGTCAACGCCGGTGTCGATGACGGCCACGTCCACGTTGACGCGGCGGTCGTCCACGCCGTCGATGTCGAGAGCAGTGTTATTGGCGAAGATGCGCGGCACGCCCGTCGGGATGGTCTGCGCGGTGGTAGTGGCAATGTAGACCGGCTCGACGTAGGCGACGCGGGGGTCGGCACGGATGCGCGAGACCAATGCACGCGGCATGGCAACCGAGATACCGTTGAGCGCGTGGGTATAGGTGTTGCGGACGGTTAGGCCGTAGGCACGGGCGAAGGTATCGACCGCCAGTGGGGCGCGGCTGGTCATTGCGCCGTCACGGAACACGATGATGTGGGTCGGTTCCATCGCGTTGATGCGCGACTGGGCGGCGCTGGGGACGACCATGACGGTCAACAGCAGGGCGGTGAGCAAAATAAAACGAATTGAGCGGAACATCGGTTAAAAACCCCTGAATACTGGCTCGTTGAGCCGGACGAGTTGTCAGCGTATTTTTACAGCCTGCTGACAACGCAAATCATGTCGGATTGAGGGGCTGACTGCATGAGAGATTGGTACTAAATTAGTTTTATATTGGTTTATCCTAAATGTAATCCAATACATATTCCCCGTGAGGCTCATCCTTCGGCTGAGAAAAGATGAGAGCGCCTGTAACATCGTCAAAAGAAATGGGTTACATCTTGTCGAGAAGTACCATACCAGCGCTGCATAGAGATGTTTGGATGGTTTGTAAAGTCATCTTCCCTCAGTATGCCATTGGATAGGTCTGGCCTAGACCATTAAGATGGGCAGTAGGGTATACTTTTTGTTACCTTCCGGCTTCTAGTGTTAGTGGGCAAGTGGTCTCTATGAGCGCGGCACATCGCAGCTTCAACGACAACGAATGGACATGGGAAAACGACGGGCGGCACCATGCGGTGCGCTGGTTTCCCCAACAGGGCGGCCTGATTTGGTCGATGTGGGTCGAGACGCAGAACGGCCCAGCATTCAGCGATGGAATCCGCCAGCGCGCCGAGGACTTTCTCAGCCGGGGCGCGCCGGACGACCATCCCCTGCCGGACGACATCGCTGAGGCCATCCGCTGCGCCCTGACTACCCCAGAGAACTCGCCGGATGGTGGGATGTGGGCGCGCCTGCGCCGCCGCTTGCGTCAGTCATAGTGTGAGCGATGGGCGACCTAAACCCTTTCTACTTCAGGATATAGTGCGTCCCTTTTTTGCTGCCGACCTTGAGCAGGACGCCCTTCTCGACCAAGTCAGCGAGGTCGAGGCGCAGCGTCTCGGCGCTGACGCCGGGACACAGCTCGCGGAAGTCGCGGTTGGTGATTTGCCCGTTGTCCTTGATGTATTGCAGCGCCCGCGTCTGACGGTAGTTGGTGCTGCGCGCCCATTCGGGCTGGGGCTGTTGCTTGAGGCGCTCGTTGTACAGCGTGACGGCGAAGCTGTAGGGGCGGGCGTCGAAGTCGGGCGGCTTGCGCCCGCCCTGCTCCATTACCTCCATCATGCGGTCGATGCCGAGGCCGAGTTCTTCGATATAGCCCCACTGGAACAGGCCGTTGACGATGCGCGGGTTGCGGCTGAAATGCTCGTCTTTGATGTTCTCAATGGTGATGAAGCCCGGCAGGCCGCCGGGCGAGATGACCTCTAGGCG
>JALONW010000035.1 GCA_025454725.1 Anaerolineae bacterium | reverse complement strand
GGCCACCGACGCTTCCGACTGGCCGACCTCCAACAGCAAAGCCGCCCTGCCAGCGAAATCCAGCCCATCGAGGTGCAGGTCATCCTCCAAAGCGCGCTGGGACAGACCCGCCTACAAGTCGGGGATGGCAAGCTGGACGATGCACCGTGGTACACCGCTATGAGCGATGCCACTCGCCAAATTTTGCGTACACAGGGGCGCGCCCTGCTGGAAGAACTGCGGAATTACCTCGCCACTGGCGCGCAGGACGCCTCACTGGCTCGCGCCATTGAGATGGGGCGGCAGTATGCCGTCGCGCTGACGCAGGACAACCTGACACTGCCGCAGGCGGTGCGTGGCTTTTTCTACTTCAGCGATTTCGTCATGAATTCGGTGCTGACGTGGAGTGAGCTGGCCGCGCCGCGCAGCCCGTCGGAATGGGCTAACTTGCTCCGTCAGGTCAACACCTTCATGAATGCCATGCTGCTCTCTATCATCGAATACTATCAGGAAGACTAGCCAGTGGCCGACCCGACATGGGTGGCGCTCTGCCTCGTCTCTGGCGTAGGCGGAAAAACGCTGCGGGTGCTGCTGACTGCGTTCGGCACCGCCGAGGCGGTCTTAAGCGCAGAGGATGAGGCGCTCCAAACCGTCCCCGGCATCGGTGAATCACTGAGCGCGGCCATCCGGCGCGCCAACCCCGCCCGCGCTGAGGCCGACCTCAAACGCTGGGCGGGGTTCGGCGTGCGGGCGCTGGCGTGGGACGACCCCGACTATCCCACGCCGCTGGTCGGCCTGCCCGACGCGCCTCCGCTGCTGTTCGTGCGCGGACAGTGGCCCCTCGACCTAACCGGCGCGCTGGCGGTGGTCGGGACGCGCACACCGACTCTGTTGGCGCACCGCCGCGCCAGCGAAGTGGCCGAGCAGGTGGCGCGGGAGGGTCGGGTGGTGGTCAGTGGGCTAGCACTTGGCATCGACAGCGCCGCCCACCATGCCGCGATTGACGCGGGCGGCCAGACGGTCGCCGTGCTGGGCTGCGGCGTCCTCAACCCCTACCCCCCGGAGTCGAAAATGCTCTCCGAGCGCCTCATCCAAACTGGGGCGCTGCTGTGCGAGGTCAGTCCACAGGCCGGGGTGAGCGCGCCGGGCTTAATCGCCCGTAACCGCATCATCACCGGCTTGAGCGCGGGCGTGCTGGTCGTGCAGTCCAACACCGACGGGGGCGCGATGCACGCGGCGCGTTTTGCGGTCGGTCAGGGGCGTCCGCTGTACACGCCGGGCAGACCGCTGGGTGACCCCGCCGCCGCTGAATCGGTCGCCGAACTGGTCGAAATGGGCGCGCAGGTGTGGTGAGCATTGGGCGCAAAAAAACCTCCCCAGCCACACGGTTGGGGAGGTTTTTTTATTTGCGGCGCAGTGCAGGTCTTAGCGGGTGATGGCGAAGGTCACTTGCAGGGTAACGTTGACCTCGTTCTGGCCGGGGGCGATGAAGGCGCTGTCGGCACCGCCGCCGCGACCCATGCCCGCGCTGGTGTAGAACGGCATCCCGCCGCTGACCTCAGTCACGCTGACGACGTTACCGAGGGTCGCGCCAGCCAAACCGGCTAGCTCGGCGGCGCGCTCCTGCGCTTGGGCGAAGGCAGCGGCACGGGCCTCGGTCTCCAAACCAGCGGTCTCGGCGATGCTGAAGTTCAGGCCGTACATGGCGGTCGCGCCCGCACCAATGGCGGCATCAACCACGGCGTCAACCTGCGTGATGTCGCGAATCAGAACGCGCACGGTGTTGTTGACCTGATAGCCGGGGGTGTCGGTACCGCTTTCCATATTGAAGCGGCTGCTGCTGTAGACGCTCAGGTTGGCGGTCTGGATGTCTTCCTCAGCGATGCCCAGTCCGATGAGCGCGTCGTAGATGGCGCGGATGGTCACGTTCGACTGCGCGAATGCTTCCGTCACCGATGAGCCAAAAATCTCGACGCCCAATTCGATGTTGGCTTGGGTCGGGGCAGCGTTGGTAACGCCGACACCGGTCACGGTGATGGTGTTGGCGGGCGCGACTTCCTGCGCGGCGGCAGGCAGCACAGCCAGCACGCCCATCACGACGATGAGCAGGACCGAAAGGACTGACTTCTTAGAATTCAACATGGTGTTTACTCCTCCAAAGGTGGGGTATTGGGTGGCGCGCCCGATGCGCGCCGTTATCCGTCATGTCATAAACGTCTGGCGGCGCGAGGATGTTCCAAGTTGGTTCCAGCAATTTTATGAGGTTCGTATTAGGGTTGGGCTGGGACGACAAGCGGGTTATGATTGATGGGAACCACTTTCATCCAACAGGAAAAAGGAACTTCGCTATGGCAACCTCAGCCCTATCCGATACCGACATCACCCAAGCACTGTCCGACCTGCCCGGTTGGTCACGTGATGGCGATGTGCTAACCAAGACCTATTCGTTCTCCAGCTACCTTGCAGGGGTGGCATTCGCCTCGGCTGTCGGCGTGGTCAGCGAGGGACTGGACCACCACCCCGACCTGCACATTTCATGGCGCAAGGTCACGGTGGGCTTCAGCACTCACGACGCCGGCAGCAAAATCACGCAGAAAGATATAGAAGCCGCCGCCGCCATTGAGGGGTTGGGCTACCCGAAAGGGTGAGGCTTGTGGTTGCCACAGGTGTAGAACGGGTGTACCCTGACAAAAACGGCAATCGTTTCCACAACCTTTCACCTAAAACACCACCCGAAAAAAATGACCACCCTCATCCCTTCACCCCCTCTAACCCTACACCAGCGCGCCATCAAGTTCTGGCGGCGCTTCCCTGTCTACCTCTACCGGCTGGGCTTGGGGCGCGCGCTCGGCAGCCTGCCCCTGCTCATCCTGACCACACGCAAGACCACCACCGGCGGCCCGCGTTATACCCCACTGGAATACCGCCGCCACGGGTCGCGGATGTACGTTATCTCGCCCCAGCCAGACACAGCACGCTGGTATGCTCACGCCCTTGAGCAGTCTTTTGCGGTCATCCGCATTGGCAGGCGCGCCCACACCGTGCGCGTCACGGTCATCTCCGACGAGGCCGAGGCGGTGCGGGCGCTGTTCCTGTTCCGCCTGACCCAACCCATCCCTCTGCGCTGGATTACATGGTCAGCGCGCCAGCAAGACGAAATCAAGCCGCAGGTGCTCAAAAAGACAGCGCGCCGCTATGCGGTTGTCCGGCTGGAAATCGTGTCTGAAGCAATGGAAGGGCTACACCCGCCCGTCCCCGCTGACCGGGCATGGGCGTGGGGCGTGGTCGGCGCAATCGTGGTTATGCTGACGCTGTTCAGCCGCCGCGAGCACTAGACGGTCTCAGCCGCCCAATCACGAGCTCCCATCCCATGCGGGCGAACAACCCCGGGGTATATCGCAGCATCCAAGTACGCATGGCGCGGCGTTTAGCCGGGTCGGGGCTGGCGCGCAAGTAGATCAGCACTTGGCGCACCACCCGCCGCCATTCACGGTCGATGTGGGCGCGCTCGGCGGCGGTAAGATTGTTTTGGGCGAAGAATGCCGCCCGGATACGCTGCATTAGCGCCAGCGCGTCGGCCACATCCGCCCACGGCAGCGCGCCGTCAAAGGTCTGCGGCTGGGGGATAACCCTGTGGAACAAGAATCGCAGCGCCGGTTCTGGCAGCGGCTCGCCCAACAGTGCCGAGAGTTCACGCTGGGTGATGCGGAAATGGGTCTCTAACTGCTGCTCACGTTTGGTGGAGGAGATCCCTACGGGGTTAACCCGGTAGCGCAGGTGGACATCTGGAAGGCGCGCCACCTCCCCCACCTGTCCTAGTCGCGCCCATAGGTCGTAGTCCTCAGCGGTGAAATAATCGGCATCGTAGCGCAAATCGCCCAGCGCTTCGCGCCGGAACATCGCAGTCGGGTGCTGGACAGCCGTCAGCCACAGGAGCGCCCAGCGCAGGTAGCCGGGCGTCCCCGGCTCAGGATACGGCGGCGCGGGTATTCCATTGAGGAGTGGTTGGTCTTGGTCGTCCACATACACGTATTTCGTCCCCAACAGCACCGTATTAGGGTGTGCATCAAGGTAGGCCACCTGCGCGGCCAAACGGTCGGGCAGGCAAACGTCATCGCCATCCATGCGGGCAATGTAGTCGCCACGTGCGCGGTCTATACCTCGGTTGAGCGTCTCGACCAGCCCCAGATTGCGCTCATTGCGCGTGCGGACGATGCGTGGATCGGTATAACGGTCAAGGATGGCAGCGGTTCTATCAGTCGAACAATCGTCAATGATTAAGAGTTCGAAATCAGTGAAGGTCTGCGCCAATACGCTGTCCAGCGCTGCCACAAGGTGCTTCTCGACGTTGTGGACGGGCATCAGCACCGAGACCCGTGGCGCGCTCATGGTTGATAGCCCGCCAAGTTACACAATTCCCGGTAAATTGATTGGACAGCGTGAGGGATGGCACGGTCTTGGCCGGTGCTGCGTGCAAGATTTTGATCAGGAAAAGCGCGATTGACCACCGCCCCGGTCAGCGCCTCAATCCGGTCGAGGCCGCTGGGGGTCAGCACTTGGTCGTAGTGCAGGAACAACCACTGTCCTTGGTGACGGTGTTTGTACAGGATGTGGCGGTAAACCGCCGCCCACATCGCCAGCGCTTGTTCATAGGGATAGACTAGCCCGCGCAGGTACTCCTCACGCCCAACCTCCTTAAGGATACTGCTAGCGGTTATATCTGGCTGGCGGAACACGCAGATATAGACCGTATCACGCAGGTAGGGACGCCACGCCGGAAGGGTGTAGCAGAAGCGGGGGTCCTTGAAGCAGAACGGGGCGCGGGCGGTCAGGCTTTTAACCAAGTCTAACTTAGCGAAGGAAGGGCGCGGCTCACGGCTGACCGGCAAGATTGCCAGCCAGTGTGCCCGCGACCATTCCGGCAAATCGCCAAAATTTGGCTGGGCGAGGATGGAGTGAAACCAGCTCAGGAGCTTTTCACGACGGGTAGGCTCTAGCATCGTGCGGATGAGGTATTCGTTGACCTGCTCGACCTCCCGCGACTCGAAGTAACCCTTGGGGTTAGCGTCGGTGGCGGCCAGCATAGTATCACCAATGTAGTAGCCCGATTCCGCCAACGTTCCGGCCACCATGCTCGTCCCACTGCGGCCAGAGCCAAGGATGATACAGTTTTTCATCACAAATGCCGCCTAAAACTTAGTAAGTGGCTGGCGTTGGCCGGTTAGAAGACGCCAGATAGGCAGCGTGCGCTCAAACCAGAACAATGTACGTCCCAACCCCTTGACAGCACGGATACGCTGCTCAAACACATGCACAGCATGATTGTAGAGCGCAGTGTCCAGTGCATTGATTTCAGCAGCCAAGGCCAGCATATCAGGAGGTGTTTGGCGTGGCCGGATACCTGAGACATTGGCTCGCTGGTAATACGGCATACGCCACCCAAAAGCCAACCGGTACATCAGCAGCGACTCATGGTACCGTTCCATCAGGCCGACCCCTTCCATCCGTTCGAGGTTGTCCTTAGCGATCTCAAGGTCGGCGGGGGTGGGGTCACGGTCAAGCGGAACAGCGGCGATATAGCGCACCTGTAGGTTATGAGGCATCTCGCGCAGTCCATCCGCCAGCCCAATCCCACCCTGCTTAAAACGGTCATGTAAGCGGTGGGTGGGTACACGCAAAGCATGATAATAGGCCGAGATGGAACGGTCAGCCGGGAAACGCAGCATGGTCAGCGCGGGCAAGGCATAACGACTGGGGTCGTAGAAGACGTGACCCCCAATAAAGGGGTATTTTTCGGCGCTCTTGTCCGCAGCCATCGCTGTCAGCTTGTCCATAGCCGCCTCAGAGGTCATATTCTGGAAGCGCAGTACCCGCTTACCGAACTGGCGGCGCACTGCCATCCACAGGCTCGTACCGCCCGTTTTAGGGATGTGGATAAAGAGGCTAGTCATGGGCGCTTACGCTCCTTGTGCTGCTGCAAGAGGTCATGGTAGAGGGCTTGGTGCTGCGCGGCAACTGTGGGCAGGCTGTAGCGCACAACCGATGACTCTCGCGCCAATTTGCCCGCCAAACGCCCACTGTCCGAGAGCGCCCAGCCCACCCCAGCGGCGAAATCATCGGGTGAAAACGGTTCGGCGAGGTAGCTGTTGACGCGGTGGTCAATCAGGTCAGACAGGCCACCAATGTTGAACGATACGCACGGCGTCGCGCAGGCCATCGCCTCCATGACCGTGTTGGGCAGATTATCCTCAACCGACGGAACGGCCAAGACATCAACTGCCGAGTAGAGAAGCGCCAACAGCCGGTCATCGTTCAGTGCGCCGATGGTATGGACTGGCAACGTGACCGCTGGGATGGCCTGCCCCGCCCCGAACATCACCAGTTCGAGGCCAGCGACATCAACCAAACGAGCCAGCGCCACTTCGAGGTGGTGCAGCCCTTTGCGCGGGTCGTCTACCTGCGTCGCGCCGAACAACAGCAGCGGCTTATTGGCTGGCAACCCCAGCACTTCACGCGCAAATGTCTTATCGTAGGGGCGGTAGACCTCGGTGTCAATGCCGTTGGGGATGACCTCGACTCGGTGGTTTGCAAACAGACTACTGGCGCGCACCGCCTCGGCCATCCAGCGACTGGGAGCGACCAAGGTTAGTGGGAGCGAGTCCCACGCCCGCTGTTTACGAGACCATACCGCCCGGCTGAGGTCATTTTCGTCCGATGAGCGCAACTGTGGACACGCGCCGCACCGCCGCTGGTAGCCGGTGCAGCCGCCCGTATAGTGACAGCCGCCAGTCAGTATCCATTGGTCGTGCAGTGTCCAAACGAGGGGCTTCGTTAAACCTGCCAGTGCCTCGACTGAGAGTAGCCCCTCGCCCAACCAATGTAGGTGGGTGATGTCGGGCTGGAAGTGTGCTGCATAGCGCGCTACCGGCGCCGACGCCCGCCCCGCCGTCCACGGCGTGCCGATAGAGCTGATCGGGCGTTCACGGCGCAGCGCCCAGCGGTGCAGCCAGCGCTCTGGGCGACTCATCTCGACCAATATAACGTTGGGGTCTTGGCTCTGGCGGCGCAAAACAGCCATGCGCGCATCGAGTCCGAGGGCGCGCTGGCCGGTATACAGCCGGTGGGCCGCCCGAGCAGCGCCACCGGTCTTCTCGCGAGCATTGAGATGGAGGATTTTCACAGAAAAATCATCTTAACAGTGCGTTTTTTACAGCTTGACGCAAGCTGTAAAATTTCCGTCGCGCTTGTACGATCAGGCGGTCACGCCAATAAGGTAGACCAACCTCACGGATGCGCCTATCCATAAGATTGTTGGCAAAGTTGTATAGCTCTTGATCGTACTGATTGAGTTCAGCGGCCAACTTTAATTCGGCATCCGACACAGATGACGGGCGGTTGGTGGCAACATTCTTGTGCGGCGGGGTCATTACCAGAGACGACCAACCCAGAAGATGGCGCATCAAAATCAATGATTCATCAAACCGCTCAAGAAGTGCCACCACCGCAAAGTGTTCCTCAAGATTTCGTTTAGCAATTACAAGGTCCGCCGCCGTCACAGGGGTACCGCGCGCTACACTTCCAGAAATAACCCGCGTCTGGAGGTTTGCACCGACATAAGGTAGCGCGTCCTCTAGGCTACCAAAACGCTTGAACTCATCATGACGACGGTGAGTGGTTGTACGGAGAATATAATAATAATCTGAAATAATGCGTGCTACCGGGTCACGTAAAATAGTGACATATCTCATGGGGCGGGGCGAAAACTCGTGAATACCAAATTTAGGGACATGGGCTTGCAACATATCATAAGACAAGGCTTCTTGCGACAAAGTATGACGAATTGCTTCCCAGTTTTCATCGTTGGATTGCTTCTGATAAACTTTAATACGTTCAGGTTGATAAACCCTGTTGAGAACTACCCCAAAGGATGAACCACCTGTTTTTGGGATATGGAGAAAAAAATATAGCGGGCGTTCAGACATGTTCATTTCGTTTTACCCTCGTCAAATTCCTGAGACATCTCAAATAGCAACCATTCACAGCGACGAACATAAGCATTTAAGCGTTCATCAAGATAAGCCTAAGTTATCTCAGTTACCTTATTGGGAAAAGTTGAGTTCAATAAGTTAGAAAGACGCTCTTTTGAAGCATGCAAGATCTTTATATTTGAACGAAGATCATTCGGTCGGTTTCTTCCTACGTATTTGCAACGCGATATAGGGTCGCACTGGTCGGGCGCTCACAGCACAATCAGCACTCTGCGCGGCTCATCTCTACCAGCACGGCATTTGGGTATTGGCTTTGACGGCGCAAAACAACCATGCACACATCGAGTCTGAGGGCTGTTATACAGCCAGTTTACTACCTGAGCCGCGCCGATCTTTTCCCATGTCTTGAGGTGGAGAACCTTCACTATGGCGTCTACTTAGAGAGTGCCTGTTTGACGCCCATTCGGAAGCGGTAGAAGGTACGCCGCCCCTGCATCTCGATGCGGTCACGCCAATAGGGCAGGCCGATCTGACGAATTTGCCGATCCATCAGTGTATTGGCAAACGCATACAGCTCTTGGTCGTACCGACTTAAATCTGCGGCCAGTTTTAGAGCTGATTCTGAAACTTCATGTGGTCGATTGGTGGCAACATTCTTGAGCGGAGGGGTTATCATCAATTTCTGCCAGCCAAGGGCGTGGCGCATGAGGATAAGCGACTCGTCGAACCGTTCGAGCAATGCTACTACGGCAAAATGTTCCTCAAGATTGCGCTTGGCAGCCGCGAGGTCGTTTGGCGTCAATGGGGAGCCGGGTCGCGCCGTGCCAGAAAGCACCCGCGTCTGAAGGTCTGCACCAACAAAGGGCAGTGCCTCCTCTAGATTGCTGAAACGCTTGATCTCCTCGTGCTGTGGATGGCGGGCTGAGCGGATGATGTGGTAATAGTACGAGATAATTCGATCAACGGGGTCACGTAAAATCGTGATGTACTTCATCGGTCTGGTCGAAAACTGGTGGACGCCAAACTGGGTGAAATGACCTTGCAGCATCTCATAGCCTTCTGCGCCTTGTGCCACGGTCTCGCACACAGCATCCCAGTTCTCCTCGGTACTCTTAGTGAAGAGTTTTATGTGACCTGCTGGGTAGACTCTTTCCAAGAGCGTACCTAGTGAGGTACCACCCGTTTTATGGATGTGTAGGAATAAATACAGCGGACGTTGAGACCTATTCATTACGTTTTCCTCCGTCAAACTCTGGAAACAGATCAAAGAGCATCCGCTCCCGGTGGCGGACGTAGGCTTTCAATTCAGGTGTATAGTATGCTTCCCAAGTCTGGTGGTTATTACGCCCGCCTTCTCTTGGAAACACCTTACCATGATCCAATATGAAGCTAATTTCGTCAGCAGAATAGCCCATTTTGTTCAAAAAGGCGTGCAATTGACGGTTTAGATCCTCCATGAAAATATAGGATACTCTCGGACATATATCTTGGTGATACAGTCGCTGCACAAGGTAGTCGGCGTCTATCTCGACTACTTTTTCTGGCTGCTGATAAAAATAGGCAATGAACTGGAGTGTATGTCGCCCTAACCGATCCTCTAAGGAAAAACGAGGGCTTTCTAAACCAAGATAAAAATTGGTAGAGGCTTCCAAGAATTCTCCAAAACTTAGCTCAGGATAATGAGGATAAACCTGCTTGAGCCGATCAACATCCTTGAAAAAGGTGTGGGGATGAGTCTTCCACCATTTAAACTCATACTGCGAGACATAGCGGTCAAACGGGTTGCGTAGTGTGGTAAGGATAGGTTTATGGCGGTCTTCAAAGGGAATCTGATCGACACGACCATGTTGATTCCATTCATTCTCACGCTGGAGGTTAATCAGGTCAAGCAACACAGGTCGTGGAGCAGTGAACCATTCACGCCACGGGCGGCGCGAAGGTGGCTCATCAGAGCGACGATGTTCTATCCGGTCGCCGCGCCCTTCATGAATCTTCCGCAGCACGGTCTCAACGAACGTCCCGCCAGTTTTGGGCATGTGGATATAGACAAACTTATCGGTGATAATCACGCAGGCTTACCTTTTGGTTTTTATTAGAATGGTGATGGCCTGTTTGAGGCGCTGGATGAAGGTGTCGCTGGTGGGGTTGGTGGGCGTAGGCTGGCCTTTGTCAGATGCTAACCGACGCTCACGCTCCGCCAACTTCTCCACCAAATCGGCAGGCATGGCACGGTTACGCGCCGGGTCAAGCCCCTCGTAAGCATCGGTGAGCAGGTTGACCGACCGATAGCGGATAACCACCTCTTGGCGGCGGTAGGCGTCATCAGCGGCTTTGGTGAACGGGTGCCACGGGTGATAAAGTTTGATACGCGGGTGCCACATCACTGGCAGGCCGAGGTTCTTAAAGCGCGTGTTGATGTCCTGCCCGTTGGCATGGAAACCCGTGCCAAACACGTCGTGCTGCTCATAGCCATTGATGGCCTCCAGCCAGCGCTTACGGACGGTCAGGCACGCGCCAAAATTAGATGGGCTTTTCATCGTGCAAACACGTTGGAGGTGGCCGAGGGTCGGGACGGCTTGGTGCAGCTCTTCCTGTTCCTCATAGCGGAACAGGTACATCACCAACCTGTCATCCGTCTGGTGCATGTCCCACACAGCGCGCAGCATGTCCGGCTCGGCCACGAGGTCGGCATCTGGGATGAGGACGAGTTCCCCTCGGCTGGCGGCGATGCCCGCGTTGAAGCAGTACGACGAGTGATAGACACCCGTCCGTCCCAATGTGATGATGCGGGCGTTGGGGTACTTGGCGACCTCAGCGGCCAGCGCTGGGTTGACCTTATCATAGTATTCCACCCAGATAAGTTCGTACTCGTCCGGCGGCAAATCCTGCTGACAGAAAAAATCGATGGCGTGGTAGCTCTCACGGAACGACCCATCGACCATCACAATGCTCATCTTGGGGGTAGGGTTCATGCTGCTCATGATGTGTAAAGCGGGTATCCGTTCTCGGTCAACCAATCCCCAGCTAGGCCCTCGACAAAAGCGATTTGGTCGGGGGTGAGCGCACTGCGCCAGCCTCCGACCTCCCCACTGTGGATGTGGTTGGTATGCAACAGGGAATGGGGGTCAAACTGGCTGTTGGTATAGTGGGTTAATTGGTTGGATTCAACCGATTTTGCGATGGTCTCGCGCTGGCGTTCGACGTTGTATTGGGCGGCTACCTCAGCGCAATCCGCCGCGCTCAACGGGATATCCAAGAATGCCGCGATGCGGGCGACCTCGGCGGACAGGTCTTGTACGATGGCCTCATAGCGCGAGACCATCACCCCGGCCTCAGCTGCCCAGCCTGCATACCACGCGAGGTTATGGGTGATGTGGTGGCGTGCAGACTCTTCGCTGAACGCACGCCGTTCCTTGTGCATAAATGATACCACCACGTCGCGGATGTCACGGAAGGTATACAGACCAACCGCCCGACCAGACCGCAGCGCTGACCGCACGGAGTCATTGAAAACATGGGTCTTAGCGACCTTCAGCACTGGTGATGGGGGCTGTTGGTCAACCGCCTCGGCGAGCTTTTCCGGCTCGACATAAGTCTGGCGCTGACCACGCCCAACCATCTCGACCACGTGCGCCGCCAACTGGAACTGTAAGGTCGAACCCGACCGCTGCATCCCACCGCACAACACCCACATCTTAGCGCGCTCCTGTCAGCTTGCGCCAAACCCGACGGGCAAAACGTGCCAGAGAGGGTTGTGGAGCAGGTTTGGCCTCGGCCACAATCTTGACCGGGTAGCCAGTCGCGTGCTGCGGGGGCGTCAGTTCGTCCCCAAACGGGTGCGGCGTCGGCTCAATCTGACAATCGACTGAAATCGCACGCAGACGCTGGGCGTCCTGCTCATCGCGCACGAAGAAGGCGTTAAACTCCAATGTGCGCGCCAGCCGGTAGCCGTAACCGGCCAGAAAGTCGGTTAGTGCCTCGCGCTCTGGCCGAGTATTGGCCTCAATGACCAAAACACGCGGCTGATAGGTGTTCAAGTCGAGGCCGCGCAGCACGTCAATTTCTGTCCCCTCGACATCAAGTGACAAAAAGTCGATAGGCGCGCCGGTCGGCAAATGTTCGCCCAAAATATTGGCCAGTGTCGTGGCGGGGACGGTCACGGTCTCGAAGCCGTCGAAGTCCAATCCACGCTTGTTGTGCCGCCGCCGCACATCATCCTCACGCGGGCTGCCCTGCAAACCGGACAAGAAACCCAGTTTCTCGATGTACAGCGTCACCGAGGCCGTCGATTCGTCAGCAACACAGGCGGTATTGAGACAGATGGCATCACGCAGCACGGTGAGCTTCTCAAACGAGACCGGGTGAGGCTCTACACAAATGCCCTTCCAACCCTGCTTCTCAAAAGCATAGGTGTTGCTGACATAGCGTCCATCGAACGCGCCGACATCGACATAAAAGCCGGTCGTGCGCCCGCCAAAGAACGCCCACAGCAGGCAGTCCTCGCCATTTTGACCATAGAAGCGTTGTTCAGCCATATCGTCTCTTTACTCTTCCGTGGTGGTATAGAGCTGGTAGCCCTGCGCGACCAGCCAAGCCCCATAGTGCGCTTCCACCAGCCCAATCTGGTCAGCGGTCAGGACGGTGTGCCACTGCCCTGCCTGTCCCTCCGCCTCGCTGATGTGGTTGCCGTGCAGCAGGCTGTGTTTATCGAATACAGTTCGGCTGTCTACCGCTTGAACGTCGGTGACACTGCCAAGGCGCGCTTTTTGGCGGTCGATGCTGTATTCATCGGCAATAGCCTGCGCCTGACCGTCGGCCAACGCGATGCCAAGGTGGTCAGCGATGCGCGATACCTCCCCGGCCACATCGTCCATCATAGCTTCATAGCGAGAGACCAACACCCCGGCCTGCCCCGTCCAGAGCGCATGATTCTGGACGACCTCACGCAGGATGTCGCGCTGCCACAGGCGCTCGAACGGCGCTTCCTGCTTGTGCATAAACGAGACGAATACATCGCGCAGGTCGCGGTAGACATAAACGCCCTTAGCGCGCCCAGCGGTGAACTCTGCGGCGATGTCGGGGCTGTGGTTGTGATTCTTATAGACCTTCCAACCCGGCTGTACGCCGTAAAGCTGTTTGGCTTCAGTAAACTCGGCCGTCCAGCCCACCCGCTGCCCCAACCCAGCCATTTCGACGAGGTGTGCCGCCAGTTGGAACTGAAGGGTCGAGCCCGACCGCTTCATCCCGCCGCAGAATACCCACATGTGCTTGTCCATCCCGGCTAGGCCTTGGTTATCGGTTCGTTTTCGGCGCGCCATTCCAGCATCGGCGCAAGCACGCCCATCCGCTGCTTGATGGCGTAATCACGGTTGGGGGTATCAAGCACGATATGGATGGTCAAGCCGCGCACGTTCTGCACCACCCAGCCGCGCCGATGAACGGCCACCACTGGGTCAATGTAGAACGAGCCTTTGTTCAAGAAGTTGGCTGGGATGACCCCACGCAGCCGATAGGTCTGTGTGTCGGGCTGATAATCCAACGTCTCGTGCAGGTCGTTGTGGTAGGTGCGGAAGATGATATTCTCCTCCGAGGTCTTGAGTTCAAACCCAATCTGGATGAACGGGATGGGTTCGGGCATCTCAACCTCCATCTCGACCACCACTGGCGAACTGCTCAGGAAAGATGACCGGACATTGCCGTCCGCATCGAGCGTCCGCATCGCCACCAGCTTGAACGGATACTCAGACCCGGCGGGCGTGTTGCCGAAGGTCTTTTCGCCCTCGCTCAGGGTGGAATCCATCGAACTTTCCATCAGGTAGCTGGACACGACCTGATTGGGGTCGCCAAACTCCATCACCTTACCCTTGTTAATCCACAGCACGCTGTCGCAGTGGGTCAGGATGGTCGAGAGCTTGTGTGAGACCATAACCACCGTGCGCCCCTCACGGGAGACCTGCGCCATTTTGCCCAGCCCACGTTTCTGGAACTCGGCATCGCCGACCGACAGCACCTCATCGACCAGCAAAACTTCCGGCTCGAAAAAGGCTGAAACCGCGAACGCCAAGCGCACGCGCATCCCGCTGGAATAGCGCTTAACCGGCGTGTCAATGAAGTCGCCAACGCCCGAAAATGCCATAATCTCGTCAAAGCGGCGGTTGATGTCGTGCTTAGTCATGCCCAAGACTGCACCGTTCATGTACATATTCTCGCGCCCGGTCAGGTCTGGGTGAAAGCCCGTCCCGACCTCCAACAGCGACCCGACCTTGCCGCGCACGCGGGCGACCCCACTGGTCGGCAGGGTGATTCGGCTGAGGATTTTGAGCAGCGTACTTTTGCCAGACCCGTTGGAGCCAATCACCCCAATAATCTGTCCCTTTTTGACCTCAAAGGACACCCGGTCAAGCACGGTCAGCGGGACTTCTGCCCCAAATGCCGACTGCCCCAACAGCGTAGAACGCAGGCGGCGAAGCGGCGAGGTCAAGTTACGCACCAATTGCTGGCCGCGTGTGTGTTTGGCAGCGGTAGCGGCGACATAGAAGACCTTAGTAAGGTCCTCGACCTCAATGGCGTTTTCTGGTTTCATGGTTGATTGGCTCGGCTCACATTTACTGGCACAGCACGCCCGCTAGACCACATCGGCGATGGTCGTCTCTAGGCGGCGGAACACCAACCCGCCCACCAACAGCAGCACGACCATCACCCCAAAGGCAAACGCCGTGAAGAACGCCGATGGCGCTTCGCCCAGCCCCAACAGCGACCAACGGAACCCTTCGACCACCACTGCCATTGGGTTGTAGGCGTAGAGGGTATCGAACGGCGCGGGTAGACGGCTGCTGACCCACACTACTGGTGTAACGAAGAATAAAAAGCGGGTGATAAGCTGGACGACATAGTTGGCGTCGCGGAAACGCGCTTGGAACCCGGCAAAAATCAGCGCGATGCCCAGCCCCGTCCCAACCGCTAACAACAGGTAAACCGGCAGCATGAGGATATTGGCGGACGGGAAGTAGCCGTAGGCCAACATCATCCCGAATAGGAGAACTGATGCGATGGCGAAATTGACCAGCTCCATCGCAGCCTCGACCAGTGGGAAAATCAGGCGTGGGATGTAAATTTTTTGGATAAGCTGGCTGTTGCGCTGTAGGCTCATCGACGCATTTTGCACGACATTCGTGAACAGCGTCCAGATGATAAGCGCGCTGAAGGCGAAAAGCGGGTAGGGGATGGAGATGTCTTGACCAGCGTCGAACAGCCCATCTAACATCAGCGTGTAGCCGACCATGGTCATAAACGGGTTATAGACCGCATAAATGGGGCCGCCGATGGTCTGGCGGTAAGCAATGCGGAAGTTGCGGTTGACAAAGTTCAGCAGCACATGGCGGTACTGCCAGACCTCACGCAGGTTAGGCAGGAGCCACCCTTTGGCCGGTTCGATGACCGTCACATCCCGCATTGTTCTACCCTATACCACCCCAACATCAGAAGTGCGCCCAGCCCACTTTGGGGCGGCGCGATGTGTCATTATAGCGGTTGAGGGTGTGCCTATCAACGGCGGTGAACGGGCGCGCTCAGGCCTCCGCTATTGGCAGATGGACGTAGACCGCCGTCCCGCTGCCGGGGCGCGACTTGACGACGATTTCGCCACCGTGCGCCTCGACAATCTGCTTGGCAAGGGTCAAGCCCTGCCCCATGCCCGGCACGCGCAGCGGCCTACCGTCGGCGGTCTCTGGGGTCCCCCGGAAGAAGCGCCCAAACACCTGCGGCAGTTCCTCGCGCTTGATGCCGACACCGTTATCGCGCACACGGATAACCACGTTGCCATCCTCCGGCGGCCTGACCTGAATCATCAACAGGCCGCCGACCGGCGTGTACTTGATGGCGTTATCAACCAGCGCGCCCAGCGCCCACGACAGCCGCTTGGCGTCGCCGTGGATGCTGAGGCCGCGCACCTTAATATCGACCTGTAGCTCAATATGGTGATGTTCAGCGATGCGCCGCCATTCGTTGGCGACCGCCCAGACCAATGACTCGACGGCAAAGGTCGAATCCTCGCGCAGGACGTTCTGGTCGTCGCTGGCCGTCAGGTCGTGCATCCGCTTAGCCCATGCGCGCA